>JAZRFO010000286.1:0-11921 GCA_045643685.1 Acutalibacteraceae bacterium | reverse complement strand
GATTTAGGTACATCCGCTTTAAAATTATTGCTTGTTGATACAGAGGGTAACATTATTAATACCGTTTCAAAATCCTATGATGTGAGTTTTCCTAATCCCGGTTGGAGTGAGCAGAATCCCGAGGATTGGTGGACTGCACTTGTAGAGGGTGTTAAGGAATTAACCGCAGATACCGATATCTCTTTAATACATGGTATTGGTGTTGGCGGTCAAATGCCCGGACTTGTTATTCTTGATGAAAATGACAAGGTTATCCGTCCTGCTATTCTCTGGAATGACGGCAGAACATTTAAAGAAACCGACTATCTTAATAACGTTATTGGCAAAGAAAAATTAGCTGAGCTTACGGGTAATATTGCCTTTGCAGGGTTTACTGCACCTAAAATCATGTGGGTAAAAGACAACGAACCCGAGAATTTTACAAAAATATCTAAGATAATGTTACCTAAGGACTATATTAACTATCGTCTTACAGGTGTTCATTCGATTGATTATTCCGATGCTTCAGGTATGCTCTTGCTTGATGTTGGGAATAAAAAATGGTCACCTGAAATGCTTGAAATCTGCGGTGTAACTGAATCTCAACTTCCAAAACTTTACGAAAGCTATGACAAAACCGGTAACATTCTTCCCCGTATTGCCAAAGAGTTAGGACTTGGTGAAATCACTGTTGTAGCAGGTGCGGGCGATAATGCTGCCGCTGCAATTGGCACAGGTACAGTTGTTGACGGTAAATGCAATATTTCTCTTGGCACCTCGGGTACTTTCTTTGTTTCTAACAAAGATTATGCGGCACTCAGTAACAATGCAATTCATTCATTTTGCCACGCAAATGGCGACTATCACATTATGGGTTGTATTCTTAGTGCTGCATCGTGCAATAAATGGCTTTGTGAGGATATCTTAAAAACTACTGATTATGCTACTGAACAAGCGGAGATAACTGATGATAAGTTGGGCTCTAACGACGTTTATTTCTTGCCTTATTTAATGGGTGAGCGTAGCCCGATAAACGATACTGATGCACGTGGTGTGCTTATTGGTATGCGTCTTGACACCAAGCGTTCGGACGTTGTACAAGCAGTTCTTGAAGGTGTTGCCTTTGCCGTAAGGGATAACTTTGAAATCGCAAAAGAAGCAGGGGTTAACATCTCTCGTAGCACTCTTTGTGGCGGCGGTGCAAAATCACCTCTTTGGCGTAAAATTATGGCAAACGTACTTAATATTCCTATTGACATTCCATCTGCAGAAGAAGGTCCCGGCTTCGGCGGTGCCGTTCTTGCGATGATAGGTGACGGTATCTACGATAATGTTTCCCAATGCACAGAAAAGTTCGTAAGCGTTAGGGGTAGTGTTGAACCCGACCCTGAAATTGTTGATAGATACAACGACAGATATGAAAAATTCAAACAGATATATCCCTCATTAAAAGATATTTTTAAAGCAATAAAATGAGCCATAGGCATTTTCTATGGAAAATTACCCGATTAAAGTAACTTTTTTGTCCTGAGATTTCGAAATTTGTTTTAATGAATTTAATATTCGACAAAGGTTTCGACATTTTTCGACAAAATGATTTTCTAAAAGACTTTTTATTTTTGATGAAAATAGCCGAGTTTTGTTTAAAGTAACGATAATTGTTGTAGTCTATTGATAGATTGGCGTTTTAGTGTTACAATTATTTTACTTTTTTAGGAGGTGTTTACGGAATGGTTAGCAACTTATCTGTTTTATTGACTGATGAAAAGGATGATGCTACTCTTAAGCTTGCAACAGTTCTTCGCGGCAATAAAATGGATGTGAGGATGTGTGCAAAGAACGGGGCGGAAATTTTAAAATTATACGAGGAATACCACCCCGAAGTAATTATTATGGATGCTTTTTTACAACATATTGATGCAATGGGTGTTATATCCCGTATTAATATGAAGGATCCTGTAACAAGACCATTGATAATTGTGATGTCGGGAATTGATAATCCGAATTTTGAAAGAGAAATTACAAAATGCGGAGTGGATTATTATTTCCTTAAACCTATTGACCCGCAAATGATGGCGGAGCGTATTATTCAGATTTCCAGTTGGAAGGGCGTGGGAATTACTGCTCATTACGAGGCACAGGAGGATTTAACGGTTGTTATTACCGATATTCTTCATCAGATTGGTGTTCCCGCCCATATCAAGGGATATCAGTACGTAAGGGAGGCAATACGTCTTACTGTCGAAAATCCCGAAATGTTAAATTCGGTTACCAAAATTCTTTATCCCACTGTGGCAAAGAATTTTAAAAGCACATCATCACGTGTTGAACGTGCCATTCGCCACGCAATAGAGGTTGCTTGGGACAGAGGCGACGTTGAAGTTCTTAATTCTTATTTCGGCTATACAATACAAAGCCAGCGTGGTAAACCCACAAACTCTGAATTTGTTGCTATGATTTCCGATAAAATCAGACTTAAAAGACGAGTTGGATAACATTAAAGTCGACGGATATATCCGTCGGCTTTATTTGTTGTATAATTTATATATAAATATATATTTAAATTTAGTTATTTGACTATTTACAAGTGTTGGTGTTTATTGTAAAATAATAAAGTAAAAAATTATGTCATAAATTATGGCGAAAGGGGATTTATTTTATGGAACCCGTTTATAAAAGACTGCTTTTGAAACTCAGTGGTGAGGTTCTTGCCGGTGAAGCAGGTCATGGTTTTGATTTCAACGTTATCAACGATGTCTGCAATGCGGTCAAAAAGGTTACGGATAAAGGTGTTCAGGTTGGTATCGTAGTTGGTGGTGGCAACTTCTGGCGCGGTCGTTCAAGCGGCGATATGGACAGAACAAGAGCCGACAGTATTGGTATGTTGGCTACAGTTATGAATTCATTGGCTTTACAGCAAGGTTTCCTTGATGTGGGTGTTGATGCCCGTGTAATGTCTGCTGTTCAGATTGTGGGTGTTGTTGAAACATTCGTAAGAGATGAAGCAGTAAGACACCTTGAAAAGGGTAGAGTTGTTATTTTTGCAGGTGGTACAGGTAACCCCTTCTTCTCAACTGATTCAGGTGCCGCTCTCAGAGCTGCACAGATTAATGCCGATGTATACTTCAAGGCTACAAATGTTGATGGCGTTTATGATAAGGACCCCAATAAGTTCAGTGACGCTGTTAAATTTGATAAAATTTCTCACGACGAGCTTCTTCAGAGAAATCTCGCAGTTATGGATACTGCGGCGGCTGCAATTTGTCGTGAAAACAAAATTCCTATTCTTGTATTCAATCTTAATGATACAGAAAATATCAACAGAGCTGTTTGCGGTGAAAATGCCGGAACAGTAGTTTCTTAATTAACGGAGGTAAATTTTTATGAATTCAGTATTCGACAGAGCAAAAGAAAAAATGGAGAAATCAGTTTCTTCACTTAAATTTGAGTATAACTCAATCAGAGCAGGCAGAGCAAATGCTGCTGTTCTTGACAGAATTCAGGTTGACTACTATGGTTGTCCCACACCCATCAACCAGATGGCAGCTATTTCAGTTCCCGAAGCACGTGTGCTTGCTATCCAGCCTTGGGATATGTCTGCATTAAGCCTTATTGAAAAAGCAATCCTTGCTTCTGATTTAGGCCTTAACCCTTCAAACGACGGCAGAATTATCCGTCTTGTTTTCCCTGCACTTACTGAAGACCGCAGAAAACAGCTTTCTAAAGAAGTTGCATCTTTAGGTGAGGAAGCAAAGGTTGCTGTTCGTCAGATCAGACGTGATTGCATCGAAAAAATCAAAACTATGAAAAAGAATTCCGAAATCACCGAGGATGATCAGAAATACGGTGAAGAAGAAATTCAGAAAATCACAGATGAATTTATTAAGAAAATTGATGAAGTTGCATCTGCAAAATCTAAAGAAATAATGGAAATTTAATTATGTACGATAATATTCCTGAATTTGAAGTGTTACCACAACACATCGGTTTTATAATGGATGGTAACGGCAGATGGGCAAAAATGCGTGGACTTGAACGTAGCGCAGGTCACAAAGAAGGAGCAAAAACCTTCCGCAAAATCTGCGAGTACTGCGCCGATGTTGGTATAAAGCATATGACGTTCTATGCTTTTTCAACCGAAAACTGGTCGCGTCCCAAAAAAGAAGTTGGCGCTCTTATGAAACTTTTTAAAGAGTACCTTCTTGAGGGTGATGAAAGAACTGCCGAAAATGATATTAAACAGATGCGTCTTAAGTTTATCGGCGAAAGAGAAGGTCTTCCTAAAGACCTCTTAAGGTTAATTGAACGTGCCGAAAAAAAGACTGCTAAGTATTCACACGTTACTGTAAATATTGCTTTGAATTACGGTGGCAGAGCTGAGATAACTCACGCGGTTAAAGAGATTGCCCAAAAAGTAAAGGATGGAGAAATGTCTGTTGATGATATTTCCCAGGAAACAATTGACAATTACATTTATACCGCAGGTCAACCCGACCCCGATATAATTGTGCGTCCCAGTGGTGAATTCCGTTTGTCCAATTTCCTTACTTGGCAATCTGCATATTCCGAATTTTGGTTTTCAGATATACTCTGGCCCGACTTTACCGAAGAGAGTGTAAACGAAATCCTCTTCGATTATCAAAAACGAAATCGCCGTTTCGGTGGTGTATAATATTCTTCATTAAAAATCCGTCTGCGAAAGCTTTCGGATTTTAATGGCTTTTTACAGTAATATTCGAAAGGGTGTTTTTATGAAACAAAGAGTAATAACAGGGGTTTTGTTTGCAATAATATTTATTGGTGCAATGCTTTTGATGAATACTCTTGTATTCCCTATATTCATTGCGTTACTGTCTGTAATAGCGGTGTGGGAGATTGAAAAGGCGGTAGGTCTTGAGAATCGCTTTATTATGGCTTTAAGTATGGCTCTTGCGGCGGTTGTGCCGTTTTTGTTCCAGTTCCGAGTTAATATTCCCTTTGCGGTATTTGGCGGTATTTACGTTGTAGCAATACTTATAATGATGTTGTTGCAATATGAGAAAACAAAATTCATCCACGCAGTAATGGCTATCTTTGCCTCAGTATGTATCCCTTATGCTTTCTCGGTTATGATTATTTTCCGTGATATTGAGCATTACATTGAAGGCTATAAGCAGATTGACGGCATATATTTACTTATTTTTGCTTTCTTTGCATCGTGGATGACTGATATTTTTGCTTACTTTGTGGGCAGTAAACTTGGTAAACATAAGCTTTGTCCCAAGATTAGCCCCAAAAAATCCGTTGAAGGTGCCATTGGCGGTGTTGTCGGTGCTGTATTACTTAACGTCTTACTTCTTTTTGTTTTCAAGAAGTTCTTCGATGGTGGTGCAGGATTCTCATACATCGTTGTAATTATTTTAAGTGTAATACTTTCGATTGTAAGTATGTTTGGTGACCTTGCAGCATCAACAATAAAACGTAATTTCGGAATCAAAGACTTCGGTAAGCTTTTACCCGGTCACGGCGGAATTATGGATAGATTTGACAGCGCTTTGTTCGTAATGCCGGTTTTATATTCGGCAATCTACATAGTAAATAAGTTTTGAGTGATAAATTATGAAGAAGATAAATTTATTAGGTTCTACAGGTTCCATTGGTGTTCAGACACTTGACGTTGCACGTGCAAGAGGATATAAAATCGAATCCCTTGCGGCTTTTTCAAACATTGATATTATCGAAAAACAAATCAGGGAATTCAAACCTGCTTACGCGGCACTCGTTGATGAGAAGGCCGCCGCGGACCTTAAAGTAAGGGTTGCAGATTTACCTGTAAAGGTTTATAGCGGTCTTGAGGGCGTTTCTTTCTGTGGTGCCGAGGCAGATGGTGATATAACTCTTAACTCTGTGGTAGGTATGGCAGGTCTTAAACCAACTCTTGACGCAGTTAATGCAGGTAAAATCATTGCTCTTGCTAATAAGGAAACACTTGTGGCAGGCGGTAAGCTTGTAACAGATGCGGCTAAAAAGAACAATGTTCCGTTATTACCCGTTGACAGTGAGCATTCAGCAATTTTTCAGTGCCTTTTAGGTGCTCCGCGTAATTCTGCATTAAAGCGAATTATATTAACGGCTTCAGGTGGTCCTTTCTTTGGCAAAACACGTGATGAATTGCAAAAAGTTACTCTTGCTGATGCACTTAAGCATCCAAGTTGGAGTATGGGTCAGAAGATAACTATCGACAGTGCTACAATGTTCAACAAAGGTCTTGAGCTTATTGAGGCGGTGTGGTTATTTGATGTTAGCCCCGATATGATAGATATCGTTGTTCATCGTGAAAGTATAGTTCATTCGCTTATTGAGTACGACGATAACTCAGTTATTGCTCAGTTGGGTCATCCCGATATGCGTTTGCCCATTCAGTTTGCAATAACTTATCCGGACCGTTTCGAGTCACCCGAAAAGCAGTTGGATTTGTGGGAAGTTGGCAATCTTTCATTCTACAAGCCCGATTACGAAAATTTCCCCTGTATGGATATCTGTCGTAATGCCATTAAAAAGGGTGGTCTTATTCCTGCGGCAGTTAACTGTGCCAACGAAGAAGCAAACCTTCTTTTCCGTCAGGGTAAGATTACTTTCCTGCAGATTCCCGAGCTTATTTCCAAGGCGGCAGAGTTTGCGCCTGATAAGCCCGATTACACATTACAGGATGTTCTTGATACTGATATACTTATGCGTGAAAAAGTACGCGAATTAGCATCCATATAATTCGGAGGTGTTTTTTATCAATCTCGATATTGGCGTTATCTGGTCTAATGTCTGGCCCTATTTGTTAGCTGTGCTCCTTTTCGGTGCAATCATCGGCATTCACGAGTTCGGACATTTCTTCTTTGCAAAGCTTTTTAAAGTTAAAGTTAACGAGTTTTCATTGGGTATGGGCCCGAAACTTATAAAAAAACAAATAGGTGAAACCCTTTATGCTATACGACTTTTACCCATTGGAGGTTTTGTCAGTATGGAGGGTGAGGACGAAGAAAGCGACAACGAAAGAGCTTTCGGTAAGAAACCTGCCTGGCAACGATTTATTATAATTGCCGCAGGTGCAATACTTAACCTTCTTTTGGGTGTGCTTGTTGTTGCTATTTGTCTTACATTCAGTGGTGCTGTGGGTACAAGAACTATTTATGGTTTTATGCCTGGTGCCGTTAGTCAGCAGGGTGGACTCAGACCCGGTGACGAGATAGTTAAAATTAATAACACAAGAATTTACTCCTATATGGGTATTTCATTCAACCTTGTTCGTGACGTTGATAATAAAATAGACTTTACCGTTATCCGTGATGGTGAAAAAATAGAACTCAAAGATGTTGAATTCAAACAGTTTGAGTTTGACGGTAAACAGTATATCCAACAGGATTTCCAGATTGTTGGTGAGAAACCTACTGTTAAAAACGTAATCGTAAATTCGGTACTTGATTCTGCGTCGATTGTGCAGATGGTTAGGTTAAGCCTTGTTGACATAGTTACGGGAAAATATGGTATGCGCGAGATTTCAGGACCTATAGGCACTATTTCCGCCATAGCCGAAACCACCTCACAGGCGGAGGCTTTCGGTGATAAAATTCTTACGGCTTTAACCTTTTTATCAATGATTACAATTAACGTTGGTGTTTTCAATCTTTTGCCAATTCCTGCACTTGATGGTGGACGATTGTTCTTTATATTTATTGAAATGATACGCAGGAAACCAATTCCGCCAAAACGTGAGGGTATTGTTCATACAGTTGGTATAGTCATTCTATTGATATTTATGGCAGTTATTTCCATAAGTGATGTTATAAAATTATTTTAGCGGTGATTAATTATGATTAGACGTATTTCAAGACAAGTTAAAGTAGGCAATATTAAAATCGGTGGCGATGCACCCATTGCCATTCAGTCAATGTTAAATGCTCCTGCCTCGGATTTTGAGGGCAATTTAGCACAACTTAAAGCATTAGAGGATGCAGGTTGCGAAATTGTTCGTATGGCAGTACCCGATATGGATGCGGTTAAGGTTCTCGGTAAACTTAAAGAGCATTCAAATGTGCCCCTTGTTGCTGATATCCATTTCGATTACAGACTTGCTCTTGAAAGCCTTCAGGCGGGTGTGGATAAAATCCGTATTAATCCCGGTAATATCGGTTCTGCGGAACGTGTAGCCGCAGTTGCGGATGCATGTGCCTTAAAGAGTGTGCCTATCCGTATTGGTGTTAACTCAGGTTCAGTAGAAAAGGATTTACTTGAAAAATTCGGTGGCGCAACACCTGAAGCAATGGTAGAAAGTGCTTTCAGACACGTTAAACTTCTTGAAGATTGCGGTTTCTATGATACGGTTATTTCAATTAAATCATCCGACGTTGAGAATATGGTAAATGCATATTCTCTTGTAGCAGAGCGTTGCGATTATCCATTACATTTAGGTGTTACTGAAGCAGGTACTGAAAGAAGTTCTTTAGTTAAATCTTCTATTGGTATAGGTTCCTTGCTTCTTAAGGGTATCGGTGATACTATGCGAGTTTCTATTACCGATTCACCCGTTAAAGAGATTTATGCCGCAAGAAATATCCTTAATGCGGTTAATCTCCGTGTTGAAACTCCACAGATTGTTGCTTGTCCCACTTGTGGCAGAACAAAAATTGACCTTGTTTCTTTAGCATCACAGGTTGAAGATGCAGTTAAAAATATTAAAAAGCCTGTTAAAATTGCCGTTATGGGTTGTGTAGTTAACGGACCCGGTGAAGCAAGAGAGGCTGATATCGGTATCGCAGGTGGCGACGGATGTGCAGTCCTTTTCAAAAAAGGTGAAATTTTAAGAAAGGTGTCCGAAGAGGACATTGTCAAAGAATTACTTGACGAATTAGATAAAATATGAAATTGTATAATTTCCTTGAAATATTCGGTGAATACATATCTACTGACAAGTACCGTAGTATGCTAAAAAATACTATGTTCACCGATTTACATATAAATAAAGAGGAGCAGTCCATGACTGCTTTGTTGCACATTGATATTTTTGATAATATTATGTGCCTTAAAGCGGTGGCAGGGGAGGTTAAAAATTCACTTTCTCTTAAGAAGGTTGAGTTTGATTATGTTTTACCTCCCGAAGCACTTAAGTATGAGTGTTTCCCTATGCTTTTAAGGGTTGTTAAAAAAAGTGTTCCTCAGACAAATGGCTTTTTAGATCAGATTGATACAACTTTTGTTGATGATGTCTTTACTGTTAAATTTTTAAAACATGGTAGGGATATTTGCGAAAATGCCAATGCACATAAATTCCTTGAAGACTACATTTTGCAGCATTTTGAAAGAAAAATTACAGTAGTTTTCGAGGGTGAAAACAGTAGTGAAGAAGATTTTTTAAAAAAACAACGTGAAATCGACAGGTCAAACCAACCTGTAAAACCCCCTGAGGTTAACCCTAATTTTGAGGGTGTACCCTTAGATTTCAATACTGTTCAGGCAATTTTCGGTCAGTTTAAATATGCAAAACCCACACCTATGAGCGAAATTTCATTCGACGATGGTGAAATCCTAGTGTGGGGTGATGTTTTCAAATACGAAAAACGTGAAACTAAAGACGGCAAACGTTCAATTATTGAGTTTAACATTACTGATAATACAGGCTCCTTTGGTTGTAAGTTTTTTGATTTAAAAGAGCAACTTGAATATCTTGACAGTAAAATTAAAGATGGTGTTACGGTTATTGTCCGCGGACCCCTTCTTTATGATGATTATAAAAAAGACTTTATTATTAAGCCCACCTCTGTTTCAACTGTTTCAAAGGTTGACCCTGTTGACGAGGCAGAGGAAAAACGTGTCGAACTCCACCTTCATACCAATATGTCCGCAATGGATGCTATGAGCAGTGCAAAATCCATTGTTAAAACCGCTATGAAGTGGGGACACAAAGCAATTGCCATTACAGACCATGGTTGTGTACAAGCCTTCCCTGAAGCCTGTAATACGGCACGTGGTAGTGATTTTAAAATTATTTACGGTTGTGAAGCTTATCTTGTTAATGATATTAACAGTGATGGTTCCAAGAAAGCCAAGGAAGAAATTTTAGCAGACAGTTATTATCACTGCATCTTACTTGTAAAAAACAAAGTTGGTCTTAAGAATCTTTATAAGCTTATTTCACGTTCCAACCTTGATTATTTCCGCGGAAAACCAAGAATGCCCAAGAGCCTTATTCACGAAATGCGTGAAGGTCTTATTATTGGTAGTGCTTGTTCCGAGGGTGAACTTTTTGAGGCTTTTGTTAAAAACGAAAGCCACGAGAAATTAGTTGAAATCGCATCTTTCTACGATTATCTTGAAATACAACCCGTTGGTAACAACGAGTATATGTTAAGAAAAGACCAGATGCGTGAGGCAATGAGAGAACTCTATGCCGACATTAACTCTTTTGACGATATCAGGGCTATTAACCGTGCAATTATTAACCTTGGTGATGAATTAGGCAAAAAGACCGTTGCAACAGGTGACGTACATTTCCTTAAAAAAGAGGATGCCAAATACAGAGCTATTCTTCAGGCGGGTCAGGGATTTAAGGATGCGGACTATCAACCGCCATTGTACCTTAAAACAACCGACGAAATGCTTGAGGAATTCAGTTACCTTGGTGAGGATACGGCTAAAGAGGTTGTTATTACAAATACCAATATTATTGCCGATATGGTTGAACCGGGTATTTTACCCATTCCCGACGGTACTTTCAACCCCATTATTCCCGGTGCTGAGGAAGATTTAACAAGGCATTGTTGGGACAGAGCAAAAGAATGGTATGGCGACCCTGTACCCGAAATTGTTGCGCAGAGGCTTGAAAAGGAACTTAAATCAATTATTGAAAACGGTTTCGCAGGTCTTTATATGATTGCCCGACTTCTTGTTAAGCATTCTGAGGAATGCGGATACTACGTAGGTTCACGAGGTTCCGTTGGTTCATCATTCGTTGCCATTATGGCGGGTATTTCCGAGGTTAACCCCTTGCAACCCCATTATCGTTGTCCCGAATGCCGATATTCCGAGTTCTTTATTCACAACGAAGTTGGTTCGGGCTTTGACCTTCCGCCTAAAGAGTGTCCCCATTGCGGAACACCTTTGGTTCGTGACGGTCACGAAATTCCCTTTGAAACTTTCCTTGGTTTCTTTGGTGATAAATCACCCGATATTGACCTTAACTTTGCAGGTGAATATCAGGCACAGTCCCACAAATATACTGAAGAATTATTCGGTAAAGCATACGTTTTCAAAGCAGGTACCATCTCAGGTGTTGCGGATAAAACTGCATACGGCTTTGTTAAGAAATATATTGATGAACGCGGTCTTACAATGACCAAGGCGGAAATTGACCGTCTTACCATTGGTTGTACAGGTGTTAAGAGAACAACCGGTCAGCATCCCGGTGGTATGGTTGTTGTTCCCAATACCTACGAGGTAGAGGACTTCACTCCTGTTCAAAGACCTGCGGATGATGCTACAAAGGACATTATAACTACTCACTTTGACTTTAACTCAATGCACGATACATTGTTGAAGCTTGACGAGCTCGGCCATGATGTTCCCACGATTTATAAGCATTTAACCGACTTAACAGGTATTGACGTTCTTGATATTGACATCAGTGACCGTAAACTTTACGAAATCTGTACTTCTCCTGAACCCTTAGGTGTAACCGAGGAGGAATTAGGTTGGCCCACAGGTACACTTTCGATTCCTGAAATGGGTACGGACTTTACCAAGGGAATGCTTCTTGAAGCAAGACCCCAGACCTTTGCCGACCTTATTCAGATTGCAGGTCTTTCTCACGGTACTGCCGTGTGGCTTGGTAATGCACAGGACCTTATTAAAGAGGGTATTTGTACAATTTCTGAAGTTATCGGTACTCGTGACAGTATTATGGTTTACCTTCTTCA
>JAZRFO010000285.1:0-4597 GCA_045643685.1 Acutalibacteraceae bacterium | reverse complement strand
TCAAGTAAAAAGAAACATCATCACAGACATTAATTTAGTGAATCCTACACAGTTTTGAAGGACAAAAATTCACACTAACTACGTTAAAACTTATGAAAGGCGAAAAATATGGCGGTAACAGAGAATGGTTCCAATAAAATTGAACAGATTCTTCTCGACTTACTCGCCAATTCGTTGTTCAAGGCGGGTCGCGAGATTACTTGTGATGGTGTAAAGTGGCCCCTTGTATGGCACGAGGCATATTCACAGGCGGTAACACTAATTGCCTTTTCGGGCGCAACTCCCAAAAACTGCAGTGAACAGTTTCTTTATAAAATGCGTGGTACGTTGCAGAATGATATGCGACGTGTTATGCATATAAATAAAGAACATTTAAGACTTCATAAAATAATGACCGAGGCAGGAATTCCCTACGTTATTTTAAAGGGTATTGCCTCAGCCGCCTACTATCCTGACCCTCTTTTGAGGGTTATGGGTGACGTGGATTTTCTTATTGATGAATGTGACGTTACGAGAGCCTGTAAAGTTCTTGAAGATAACGGCTTTACAAGAAACCCCAAGGAACACGAAAAACATATCGTTTATTTCGATGAGGGCGGTAATTTTGAAATGCACATAACCCCTGCAGGTGTTCCAAAAGGCGCCGAGGGCGATAGTGTGCGAGACCTTCTTAAGGGTATTGTGAAAGATGCAAGACCACTTGAAACGGTATTCGGTACTGTCATTGTACCGTCGGATTTCCACCACGGGCTTGTAATATTACTTCACACCTGTTGCCATTTTACAAGTGAGGGTATAGGTCTAAGGCAGCTTTGTGACTGGGC
Source organism: Acutalibacteraceae bacterium (assembly GCA_045643685.1). Taxonomy (GTDB): domain Bacteria; phylum Bacillota; class Clostridia; order Oscillospirales; family Acutalibacteraceae; genus DTU089. Next base: position 3,773 of record JAZRFO010000285.1, on the reverse strand, counting down.
GGCTTTTGTATCGCACTTTACCGACCAAGAATTCTGCAGTTTGTTTGAAGAAAAACTTAAGTCAATAGGCTTGTGGCGATTTGCTCAGGTGTTGACTCAGGTTTGTACCGAGTGTTTAGGTCTCTCTGAACGTTCATTTACGGGGGATTGTGACCCGGGTATTATAAATGATTTTACCGCAGATATTTTTAAAAGTGGTAACCTTGGTCAGAAAAATGCTACAAGTGTTCAGGAAAGTGTTCTTTTGCAAAAAGACTCTGGAAAATCATTTTTAGGCAACTTCATTTCGTCAATTAACAAAATTGTGTATTTCTATTGGGGTTTTACTAAGAAATTCAAAATATTATTACCTTTGGGTTGGTTGTTTTTTGGTGGAAGGTATATTATCCGTTCATTATTTGGCAAGCGCCCGAAAATCAGCGTAAAAAAACTTAAAGACCGCACCGATACACGGAACAGTCTTTATGAAGAAATTAAATTATTCAAAGAATAAAAAACAGGTCTGAGCATCAGTTGATGTTCAGACCATTTTTTGTTAATTATAATGACTTTATTATAAATCAAGAAATTCTTTTCTGCATTGCTCCTGAAGACCGAAACGTTCAACCACCGCCCAAAGATTTTCGTCGGTAATTGTGTTTATTCTTTTTCCGCTTGCAGTTGCTATCATATAAAGCTGAGCGGCTTTTTCAACGGTTTCAATAAGACCAAAGGTTTCATCCATATTATTACCTGCGCCATAAATACCATGAAGACCCCATACAACAAGGCGGAAATCCTTCATTTTTTCAGCAGTTGCCTCGCCAATGGTGTTGTTACCACATACCATCCAAGGAAGTACGCCGATACCCTCGGGGAAAACAACGATACATTCGGTGCACATTTCCCAAATGGAGTGAGTGAATTTCTTCTCATCAAGCTCGTGAACGTGGTTCATAGCAAGGGTGTATGTGGGATGTGAGTGCATAATTACTCTGTTGTCGGGATTAACCTTAAGTCTTGCAATGTGGCTCATAAGGTGAGCAGGAAGTTCAGATGTAAACTTGCCACCATCTGCATAACCCCAAAGAAGCTCAGCAGTTGTGCCGTCTTTTGCAATACGGATAATTCCAAGATTGTTTTCAGGGTCAAATTCAACGTTTTTGAAGTATTTACCCGTGCCGGTTACAATAAAAATCTTGCCTATAAGTTCGGTTGCATCAAAACCTGTAGGAATTTCACGAATAACGTTGTTAAGGTCAAGGTATTCTGCAACCTCATTTTCCTCTAACATATAACTTATGTTACCGCCGTTTCTTTCGTCCCAGCCAAGACGATACATATTAGCAGTTACTTTTTTCATTTCCTCCACAAAGGGGGCCGCAAAAATATTTTTCATACTCGTTTCACCAAAACCTTTTGTTCATATTCTTTAATTTGGGGGAGATAGGAAATTTCAATACCTTCTCTTGTAAGATATTCTGCCCAGATATCACCGAAAGGTGCAGTTTTTGTTTCTTCCTGAAGGCACATAAGCTCTGTAAAGTTGTTTTCTTCCTGAAGTTTTTTGAGTTTTTCTGTGGGTAAAAGAAGGGCGTTAAGAAGTGCCTTCTGTACGTTTCTTACACCTGTAACCCAAGCGGAAATGCGGTTTATTGACGCATCAAAGAAATCAGTTGCAATGAAAACGCGGTCAAGCGCATCGTGACACACAATTTCCTTTGCGATTTCTTTGGTTTCATCGTCAAACAATACCACGTGGTCGGAGTCCCAACGGACGTTACGTGTGACATGAAGGGCGATTTTTTCATTGAAAAGAAGCAAGGATGAGATTTTGTCGGAAACAAGCTCTGTGGGATGATAGTGACCGTTGTCCATAAGGGGAGTAATGCCGTTTTTGGTTGAATAAGAAAGGCAGAACTCGGAAGAACCAACGGTGTAACTTTCAAGACCGATGCCAAAAACCTTTGATTCAAGGGTTACATACACCTTTGATTTGTCATAAGGTGTGCTGAGAATTTCATCAAGAGATTTTTTGAATCGTGCACGGGGAGAAACCCTGTCTGCAGGGATATCCTTGTATCCGTCGGGAATCCAGATATTCATAACTGAGGGAATACCTGTTTCGTTTGCGAAATATTCGGCGATTTTAAGGCAACAGATACCGTGCTCAACCCAGAATTTACGCACTTCCGCGTCAGGAGAAGAAAGGGTAAGGTTATCTCGAACCTGCGGATGTGAAAAATAGGTAGGATTAAAGTCGATACCCATATTACGCTCTTTTGCAAAGTCAACCCATTTTTTGAAATGTTTGGGTTCAAGTGCGTTTCTGTCTGCAAATTCGCCGTCCTCAAAAATGGCGTAACAAGCGTGAAGATTAAGCTTCTTCTTACCGGGGATAAGAGAAAAAGCCTTGTCTATATCTGCCATAAGTTCTTCGGGTGTGGTAGCCTTGCCGGGGTAGTTACCCGTTGTCTGGATACCGCCTGAAAGAGTTGCGGGACTGTCAAAGCCCGTAACGTCGTCACCCTGCCAGCAATGGACGGAAATAGTTACATCTTTAAGTTTGTTGAGCGCTGCTTCTGTGTCAACGCCGAGGTCTGCATAGATTTTTTTTGCCTCATCGTATCTGGACATAAAATAACCCCTTTTCATTGAAATAACATCAAAATAGAATTAGATTATACCCCTTGTATCAGTAAAAGTCAATGAAACAAACGGACTAAAATGCCGTAGAGGAACATTTTTTTTGATTTATCATAATATGTTTTAAAAACATTATTTTATGGGGTGGATTTATGACTAAAACAATATTGCCCGTTTCGTTTTTTCTGGGTGCTAATAATAAACTCAAGTATTGCTCACTTTTCGGTGAAATATACAACCCCTACGAAAAAGGGTGCAATATTATTTTAAAGGGCGGTCCGGGTACAGGCAAATCTACGTTAATGAAAAAAATTGCCAAAAGACTTGATGACAAAGGCTATTTTACGGAACGTGGTTTTTGCAGTGCGGACCCTTCATCGTTGGATGCAGTAACTGCTCCGGAAATTTCTTTTTCAATTTTTGACGGGACTTCACCCCACGTTATAGAGCCCACCTTGCCGGGGGTTACGGAGCATATTGTTGATTTAGGTGCGGCTTGGAATCGAGAACTTCTTAAAGAGCATATTAACGAAATCGGTGAACTTACGAAATCAAACAAGGCACAACATAAAAAGGTAGCAGATTTTATGAGGGCGGCTGCCCATATTGAAACACAGAGTGTGATTATTTGCACCGGGTTTATTGATAAAGAAAAGGTGCTGCGATACGCAAAACGCCTTTGCGCAAGAATATTACCGTCTAAAAAAGGAAGTCAGAAGGGTAAACTGAAAAAAAGGTTTTTGTCAGGTGTAACACCTGAGGGTATCAGGGTATTTCACGAAACTCCCGTGGCACTTTCAGAAAAAATAATTACAATTGAGGACGAATACAACGCTGTTTCGCCATTTATAGTGGAGTATGTGTGCAACGAAGCTATTGAAATGGGTTATGATGTGTATGGTTGCTATTGTCCGTTGTTTCCCGAATATAAGCTTGAACATATTATTATACCGGAGCTTAAAATATCAATTTTCACGGAAAATCCGTACCATTACTCAATAGACGATGAAAGTAAAAGAGTGCACGTCACAAGGTTTTTTAATATGGCGTCTTATGATAAAAATAAAGAAAAATTAAAGTTCCTTAAAAAGGCTAAAAGAGAATTAATTGACGAAAGCATTAAAAAATTGATTCTTGCCAAAGACATC
>JAZRFO010000284.1:0-11978 GCA_045643685.1 Acutalibacteraceae bacterium | reverse complement strand
TGAAAGAAGTCGCCGATGAGAAAGCGTTGACCTCTGTACAATCTTGGAGCGCTGAGCGCGTTGGCCGCGATCGTGAGGACAAGCCTGAGTATAAGGTGAAGCTCAACGTGGCTATGTGCATCTCCAATAAGGTAAATCTGTTGGAGTATTACCACAACTCCAGCTGGCTGGAGCACGGCGGCAGCCCCGATAAGGCGGTCAAGAGCGCCTTTGTCTCCCAGATTGATGCCTACCTCAAAAAAGCGGGCAAGTACCTTAAAAACGAGTCTAAGATTACCTTCCAGGACGTGCAGGATTGCCTAGTGCTGGTGTCGTCCTCGTTCTCCACGCAGACGTCGTATGAGAACCAGACGAAAAAGGCCATCAACAACAAGTTCATCCAGGAAGCGATGACCGAGTTCTTGCGCCATAACTTGGAGGTCTATTTCATCGAGAATAAGATGGATGCGGACAAGGTGTGCGAGCAGGTGCTGATCAATAAACGCAGTCGTGAAAAGGCGGAAACCACGCGTTTGAATCTGAAGAAGACCTTGCAGACCGGCAACGACTTGGCGTCCCGCGTCCCCGGTTTTGTGGATTGCCGCAGCCGTGACGTGAGCAAGCGCGAGCTGTTCATTGTGGAGGGTAAATCCGCTATGGGCGCCGTGGTGCAGGCTCGTGACTCTGAGTTCCAAGCGGTTATCCCCGTGCGCGGTAAGATTTTGAACTGCTTGAAGGCAGAATTTGACAAGATTTTCAAGAGTGAGATCATCGTCAATTTGCTAAAGATTCTCGGCTGTGGTGTCGAGGTGCGCACCAAGTCGAATAAAAACCTGGCAACGTTTGATTTGAGCTTGCTGCGTTTTAATAAAATCATCATCTGTACCGATGCGGACGTGGATGGCTTCCAGATTCGCACCCTAATTTTGGCAATGCTGTATCGTTTGACGCCCACTTTGATCGAAAAGGGATACGTTTATATCGCTGAAACGCCTTTGTATGAGATCAATACAAAAACCGATACCTACTTTGCGTATAATGAAAACGAGAAATCTAAAATACTGGAAGAGATTGACGGCCAGAAGTATATCATTCAGCGCTCTAAGGGACTTGGTGAAAACGAGCCCGAGATGATGTCGTTGACCACCATGCACCCCGAAACTCGTCGTTTGGTCAAGGTGAATCCCACCGATGTGGAGGAAACCGCGCATATTTTCGACGTACTGTTGGGTGACGATCTGGATGGCCGTAAGCGCATTATTGCCGAACACGGCGCCGAGTATCTGGATATGTTGGATCTGGCCTAAGGAGGTGGGTTGAATGGCAACGAGAAAAAGTAAAAAAGACGCTGTAAAACCCGCCAAGGGAGTTCCGCAGAACGCCCATATCATCGGATCGGGCGAGGTAGAGCAGCAGATTATCACCGACACTCTGCGCGAGAACTATATGCCCTACGCTATGAGCGTAATTATGTCCCGCGCCATTCCTGAGATTGACGGCTTTAAGCCCTCGCATCGTAAGGTGCTGTATACTATGTACACTATGGGCCTGCTGAAGGGTGGATTGATTAAATCCGCCCGTATCGCCGGTGAGACAATGAAACTGAACCCTCACGGCGACGCGGCTAACTACGACACCATGGTGCGTCTGTCCCGCGGTAACGAGGCGTTGTTGCATCCTTTCGTGGAGTCTAAGGGTAACTTCGGTAAGGCATATTCTAAAAATATGGTATATGCCGCTGCACGTTATACTGAAGCAAAACTCGAAAGTATATGCTCCGAGCTTTTCGGTGATATAGACAAGGATACCGTTGACTTCGTTGATAACTACGACAGTACAATGAAGGAGCCCACACTTCTTCCTGTGTCGTTCCCCAGTGTACTTGTTAATATGAATAGCGGTATTGCGGTTGGTATGGCAAGTAATATCTGTTCATTCAACCTTCGTGAACTTTGCGAAACCACAATCGGGCTTGTTAAAAATCCTGATTTTGACGTTTTTGAAACCCTCAAAGCACCTGATTTTATAGGTGGAGGTCAGATCGTTTACGACAGAGCCGCTCTTGAAGAAGTTTACAAAACAGGTAGAGGCTCGATTAAAATCAGAGCAAAATATGCTTATGATAAATCAAACAACTGTATTGATATTACGGAAATTCCTGCTACTACAACCTGTGAAGCTATTATTGAAAAAATAATTGAAAAGGTTAAAGCGGGTTCACTTAGAGAAATCAGCGATATCCGTGATGAAACAGATAAGTCAGGTCTTAAAATCACAATTGACCTTAAACGTGGCACGGATGCAGAAAAATTAATGAAGCGTCTTTATAAAATGACTCCTCTTGAGGATTCATTCAGCGCTAACTTCAATATTCTTGTTGCGGGTGTGCCCAAGGTTATGGGCGTTGCTGAAATACTCAATGAATGGATTGCATTCCGTACCGAATGTGTAAGAAGACGTGTTTATTTCGATTTAAGTAAAGCAAAAGATAAATTGCATCTTCTTTTAGGTCTTAAAAAGATTCTTCTTGATATCGATAAGGCAATTAAAATTGTCCGTGAAACCGAAGAAGAGTCAGAAGTTGTACCCAACTTGATGATTGGATTCGGTATAGATGAGATTCAGGCAGAATATGTAGCCGAGATTAAGTTGCGTCATCTTAACAGAGAGTATATTCTTAAGCGGCTTGATGATATTGATGACCTTAAAAAGAGTATTGAAAATATGGAAGATATTCTTAGCAGTAAATCAAGAATTAAGAAGATTATTGTTGAAGAACTTACCAGAATTTCTCAGAAATACGGCAAAGACAGAAAGAGCGAAATCATATACGATGCGGACGATGAGGAAGAAGTAGTAGAGGAAGTACCCGATTATGAAGTTAACCTTTTCTTCACACGTGATGGTTACTTTAAGAAAATTACACCCTTGTCACTTCGTATGAGTGGTGAGCAAAAGCTTAAAGAGGGTGACGCTCTAGTTTCTACCATTAATACAAGAAACACTGCCGAAATACTTTTCTTTACAGACCAGTGTCAGGTTTATAAATCAAAAGCAGGGGAGTTTGACGATACAAAGGCAAGTGCCTTAGGTGACTTCGTTCCCTCAAAGCTTGGATTCGATAAAGATGAGAAACCCGTATATATGGCAGTTACAAGTGATTATAAAGGTTATATGCTTTTCTTCTTTGAAAATGGTAAGGTTGCAAAGGTTAGTATGAGTTCTTATGCTACTAAAACCAACCGTAAGAAACTTATTAAAGCTTATAGTGATAAATCACCCTTGGTTGCGGCTCTTTATATTACAGATGAAACTGAGATTGTTATCACTTCTACTGCGGGTAGAAATCTTCTTGTAAATACAGGTGCGATTTCTGCTAAAACCACAAAGGATACTGCAGGTGTGAATGTTCTTACCCTCAAAAAGTACCACAAACTTCAGGGTGTAAGACTTTATAAAGAAGGGGAGTTTGCGAAACCTCACAGATATCGCACCAAGACTCTTCCTGCAGCAGGTGCACTTTTAAGTGCAGATGATACTGCAGAGCAGTTAACATTGGAGTAAAAATATAACGCCTGTTCAGAAATGAACAGGCGTAACGAATAAACTAACTGTATCGGAAAGGGCCATAGGGGCTGTTTAACACATATCTCGATACAATTGCAAACGCCGTAAATGTTTATCCGTTGACTATATTTTACCCTTTAAAAAACTTTTTAAACATTTTTCAAAAAAAATAAAAAAAAGACTTGATTTTTTAAAAACGTTGTGTTATTATAGTCGGGCGTTGTGAATGTAACACTTCCCGAACGAAAGGAAAGTTAAATATATGGAATGGTTTCATTATGTTATAGGCGGCGTACTTATTGTATCAGCAATCGTTATCGTTGCTACTGTTATGCTTCAGCAGAGTCAGCAGCAGGGTCTCTCCGGAGCAATCGCCGGTGGCGCAGATACATTCTTTGATAAGAATAAGGGCCGTACAATTGAATCAAAACTTGCTTTGATTACAAAGATTGTTGCAGGCGTTTTCTTTGTAGTAGCTCTTGCTTCAGTTATCCTCTTTGCATTTATAAAATAACCCTGATTTCAGGGTTTAAATATGAGTTATTAGCTCAGTAGGCAGAGCACCTGCCTTTTAAGCAGGGTGTCCGGGGTTCGAATCCCCGATAACTCACCAAAACAAAAACCACACTTTTTGTGTGGTTTTTGTTTTTGTCTGAATTAATAGAAGGGGGATTCGAACCCCACTCGCCGAAGGCGAACATAATCGGGTGTTGCGCAGCAACGATGGGCAGAGCCCATCGAATCCCTGATAACTCACCAAAAGAACAACCACACAAATGTGTGGTTGTTCTTTTTTGTTATTCATTATTTATTTCTGATTTTTTCTCAAAACAAAAGAACGAAATGGTCCCCACAAACCCCACAACTGCTACACTTTTTGTAACGCTCAATAAATCATCACATATACTCAAGAACTCATAATAAAAGGGATTGCTTGTTGCCGTATATGTATATATCGCGGCACAAACAAGTGTAAAAATACTGATAAACGTTATTCGTATTGCTAAACGTGTGTAGCTGCCAAGGCTTTGGTAAAAAGTACGCGCGTTTTTTATTTTTTGCATCATTTAATCACCGTAATAATGTTACAATATAAAATGCTTTGTTTCAATGGTAAATGAAGCCATATAAAATGTAAAAATAACTTGAATTGAAAATTTATGTTTGCTATAATAAGTTTGTATAATATTTAAAAGGGGTGCCCTTTATGAAATGTCCTTTCTGCAGTTTCGAAGAAAGTAAAGTTATCGACTCCAGACCTACCGACGAGGGTGAGCGTATTCGCCGTCGTAGAGAATGTATGAGTTGCGGTAAACGTTTTACTACATACGAAATTATTGAGAGTGTGCCTATCGTTGTCGTTAAAAAAGATAAATCACGCGAGGTTTTTGACCGTGATAAATTATTCAACGGTATGATGCGCGCCTGTGAAAAACGTCCCGTTTCTGTTGATGTTATCGAAAAGGCTATCGACGAAATTGAAGCCGAGCTCCAGAACTCCCTTGACAGAGAAGTAACGTCTGTTAAAATTGGTGAGTATGTTATGGATAAACTTAAGGATATTGATGAAGTCGCCTATGTTCGTTTTGCATCTGTTTATCGTCAGTTCAAGGACATAAACACCTTTATGAGTGAACTGAAAAAACTTCTTATTGAGGAATAAATTAAGGCTGCCATCGGCAGCCTTTAATGGTTTATAATATGTCTTGTTTTATTTGCCCTGTTTGTAAAGAACAATTGAATATAATCGATAGAAGTTATATTTGCCCGAATCGCCATACGTTTGATGTTTCAAAAGACGGCTATGTGAATCTTTTAATGTCTCAACAGTCCTCTTTAAAGCGACATGGGGATGATAAGCTTATGGTTCGAGCACGTCGTGAGTTTCTCGCAAAAGGCTTTTATGAACCTTTGCAAAAGGCTTTGTGTTATGCGGTTTCGTGTAATGTTAAAGGTAATGGAGCTATTGCGGATATTGGTTGCGGTGAAGGGTACTATACAGGTGCCGTAGCATTTTTAGACGAATATGATATATCTGGTATTGATATATCAAAAGATGCCCTGAAATATGCTTCAAAAAGTCTTAAAAACTGCGAATTTGCTGTGGCAAGTGCCTTTACCTTGCCCTATGCTGAAAAAAGCGTTGATTGTGTGTTGAATGTTTTCGCACCATCTGCGTATAGTGAATTTTCACGCGTTTTAAAGGACGAAGGGGTTCTTATAAAAGCAGTTCCTCTTGAAGACCATTTGTGGGAGCTTAAATGTGCCTTGTACAAAGTTCCTTATAAAAACAAACCCGAAAAACGTGATGATGAGTTGTTTAATCTCATCTCAACTAAAGAGTTGAAATATAAAATAAACCTTACCTGTAATGAGGATATTATGAATCTTTTCAGAATGACCCCTTATTATTATAAAACAGGCAGGGAAGAAACACAAAAATTAATGAACCTCAATGAACTTCAGGTTACAGTTCATTTTGGTGTTGAAATTTACGAAAAGAGGTAAAACTATGTTTGAAAATAATTGGGAATCATTGAATTCAAGAAAAGTACCCGAATGGTTCGGTAAAGCTAAATTTGGTATTTTTATTCACTGGGGTCTTTATAGTATTCCGGCTTATGCACCTTTAAAGGATTATGCAGAGTGGTATGGCTATAGCTGTAATATGGAAAACTGTCAGACCGAGGCTCAGGAAAAGTATAAGGCTTTTCATAAAGAACATTATAATTCAAGACCTTATTATGATTTCGTAAATGAATTTACCGGTCATCGTTTTGATGCCAATAAATGGGCTGACCTTTTCAAACGTGCCGGTGCTAAGTACATAAACTTTGTTTCAAAGCACCACGACGGCTATTGCCTTTATGAAACAGAATATGCACCGGGTCTTAACTCTGTTGAGTGTGCACCCAAGCGTGACTTTCTTATGGAACTTAAAAATGCTATGGAGGGCACAGGTGTGCGTTTCGGTGTTTATCACTCTGTTTACGAGTGGTGGCATCCTTACTACCTCGAAGACCCCGAAAAATACGCTCTTGAGCACCTTCACCCCATGCTTAAAGAGCTTGTTGAAAAATATCAACCTAATACGCTTTTTACAGACGGTGAGTGGGAGCATACAAGTGATGTATGGCACTCAACCGAGTTCTTGCAGTGGCTTTACAATGAGTCATCAGTAAAAGATTTTATTGTTCCTAATGACCGTTGGGGTAAGGAAACCCGCGGTAGAAAAGGCGGTAACTTTACTACCGAGTACGGCATTATTGACGTTTATCTTGGCACTGAAAGACGCATTGAAGATGTTGAACTCGACAGACCATTTGAGGAATGTCGCGGTATTGGTCGCTCCTTTGGTATTAATAAAGAGGAGGGTTGTGAGAACTATCTTACGGTTAAAGAACTTCTCAATACTCTTTGTGACCTTGTTTCCAAGGGTGGTAACTTCCTTCTTAATATTGGTCCTGATGGTGACGGTACAATTCCGCCCCTTATGGAGGAGCGTCTTTTAGGTATGGGTAAATGGCTTGAAGTAAATGGCGAAGCTATTTACGAAAGCGAAGTTTACTCCAAAAAAGCAGATAAAGGCGTGTATTACACTCAGCGTGACGGCAATATCTACGCAATTACAAATACATTCCCCTCAAAAGAAACTCTTTTTGCAGAGATTGATTATTCAGATAAATATAACGTAACATTGCTCGGTAGTGATGCAAAAGTAGAGCTTATTGACCGTGATGGTAAATTGGCACTTAAAGCAGACATCTGTGCACCCGAGGACGTTGCTTGTGAGCATCTTTACGTGTTTAAGTTGAGTTAAGTTATGGCACATCCTTTTAAACATTTTAAAACTATCACTAAGCACCGCAACGCGGTTATAAAGCATTGTGCAAAAGCGGGTATCTTCTGGCAGGGCTTAAGACACGATTTGTCCAAATATTCTCCCACAGAGTTTTTACCAGGAGCGCATTACTATATCGGCACCCGTAGTCCCAACGAGGGCGAAAGGGAGGAAAAGGGTTATTCTCTTGCCTGGATTCACCATAAGGGTAGAAACAAGCACCATTTTGAATATTGGACGGATTATAATATCAAAACCAAGAAAATTGAGCCTGTGGAAATGCCTTTACGCTATGTTGCAGAAATGTTTTGTGACAGAGTAGCCGCAAGTAAAATATATAACGGTGAAAAATATACCGACCAATTTCCTCTTGAATATTTTATGAGAGCCAAGGGGCGTAGGGTGATTCACCCCGCAACTTCAGATTTGCTTGAGTCACTCTTGTGTGAGCTTGCAGAAAAAGGCGAGGATTATACCTTTGCCCATTTAAAACAAATGTTAAAAAATCAAAGGAAAAATAAGTAAAAGTTACCTAAAATTTAATTGTTTGTAAACTTTTGATTACGGTTTAACTGTATTTATTGTTTTTCTTGTTTTGATATGATAAAATCAACGTGTACTTTTCATTCGGAGGATTTTATGAAAAAAATTATTTTATCAATTATAGCAATTTCAGTAGCATCATTAGTTTTCGTGCTCAGTGGTTGCGAACTTTCTTTCAATGCTAATGATGAGGCTACTCAGTCCCATACTGCAATTATTGAAATTACGGATGAATCGGGCAATATAATTGGTACCGAGGCTATTACAATTTCAGAGGATGAATTAAAAGAGGGCGAAAACTTCTTCGAAAAAGTTAATACATCCACAACTGCACCCAGTGGTGTTTCTCAGGATCGTATTCAACAAGGTCTTAACAACGGTGGTGCATCTGCCGACAAAGATACAGGTAAGACCACTGCATCCAAAAATGAAACCAATAAAAACGATAAAAATGACAAGAACGATAAGAACGACTCAACACCCGAAGAGCTTCCTGTAGGACAGGACGATGCTCAGGTGCTCAAATCAACGCAGTATATGATTATTGGTAGAGTTGAGTCAGATGGTTCCTCTGTTCCTTATAAAATCGCACGTAGTGGTGAAAAGGTTGCTATGTATACCGATTACAATGGTAACCAGATTGGTATAATTATTGTTGAAGACAAAGTTTACATTCTTTCTGCTAACGATAAAATGTACCTTGAAGTTACAAAAGAACTTCTTAAAGAAAATACAAGCGACGAAGAAATGCTTGCTATGTTCTCGGGTAGTGCCCTTGACCGTGATGCTAAGGTGGTTCAGACCCTTAACCAGGCAGAAGACGGTGTTGTATATGACGTTTTAGTTTATGAAACAGGTGAGAAGGATTATTTCCTCGGCGGTACAATCATTAAAACTGTAGCTCCTGACGGCGGTGTGCTTTACTATGATTCAGTTTCTGCTGTTGTTCCCTCAAGTGTATTTGCACCTCCTGCGGATTACACAAGACAGACCCTTAACGAAGAAAATGTTTCAGATTTCGCAGGAATCATTGAAACTACCGAAGCTTAAATATGAGTATTAAAAAAACAGCCCTCGTAACAGGTGGGGCAAAGGGTATAGGCGAAGCCATTTGTGTTCAGTTGGCAAAAGATGGCTATAATATTGCGCTTAATTACAATACATCCGAAAAGGAAGCTATTTCTTTAAAAGAAAAACTTTCATCTATAACTGATATCGAGATTTTCAAAGCGGATGTTTCCGACTCAAAACAAGTCAACTCAATGTTCGATGAAATCGAAAAAGTTTTCGGCGGTGTTGATATTCTTGTTAACAACGCGGGTATAGCCCAACAGGTGCTTTTTACGGATATTACCGATGAAATGTGGCAACGTATGTTGGGCGTAAATCTTACAGGAGCATTCAATTGTTGTCGTAGAGCATTGCCATATATGATAAACCAAAAGTATGGCTCTATTATCAATGTAGCCTCGATGTGGGGCGAGGTTGGTGCTTCAATGGAAGTCCATTATTCTGCCGCCAAAGCGGGTTTAATAGGGCTTACAAAGGCTCTTGCTAAAGAGGTGGGGCTTTCAGGTATAACGGTTAACGCCGTTTCACCGGGTGTTGTGCTTACTGATATGATGTCGCAATTTTCAGAAGATGATAAAAAAGCCCTTGCGGATGAAACACCTATGGGTACTCTTGGAAACACCGATGATATTGCATCAATGGTATCTTACCTTGTCAGTGAAAAAGCTCGTTTTATAACAGGTCAGGTCATATCTGTAAACGGCGGTTTTGTTATATGATTTTTATTATAATTCCCTTCTTTTCAAAGAGGGGAATTATTTGTTTTTTATATAATAAAATATTGTATAAATATACTTTCTTTGTGGCTTTTTATGGTTGACAATGGAAATGGTGTGTGATATATTTATAACAACCGATAGAGGTGCATTTTGCTATCAGTATCCGTAGCTAAAAGGTCTGCCAAGGCTGTTACGGTGAAAGGAGCAGGTGCCGAAGACGATTCATGGCAAAGGGTCGTGCTGGCAACAGGGAATAATATCTGTGTTGCTGTCGCCTTATGGCGGAGAGCTATCTTACATACGTTGAATGCCTTTGGGGTATTTATATGTGGAGATAGTTGCTTTTCGGCAACTATTATTTTTATGGAGTGAAATTTATGAAAAACACAGTATTTCAGGGCGTAGGTACCGCCCTCGTAACACCTTTGAATGAAAACGGTGTTGACTACGAAGCATTTGAAAGACTTATTGAATGGCAGATTGCAGAGGGTGTTAATGCCCTTGTTATTGCCGGTACAACGGGTGAGGGCTCAACCCTTACAGACGAGGAGCATAAAGAGGTTCTTCGCTTTTCTGTTGAAAAGGTAAACGGCAGAGTTCCCATTGTTGCAGGTACAGGTTCTAACGATACCGCATACGCAATTGCTCTTACTGAGTTTGCTTGTGAAATTGGTTGCGACGCAATGCTTCTCGTTACACCTTATTATAACAAAGCAACTCAGCGTGGTCTTATTGAATCATTCAGAGCCATTGCCGATGCTTCTACAAAGCCCTGTATTCTTTACAATGTTCCTTCAAGAACAGGTTGTAACTTAACACCTGCTTCATGTGCAGTTCTTGCAGAGCATCCCAATATCGTAGGTATCAAAGAAGCAAGCGGTAATATTTCTCAGATTGCTGAAATTGCTGCACTTACAAAGGGTGAATTTGATATTTATTCAGGTAACGATGACCAGATTGTACCCCTTCTTTCATTGGGTGGTAAGGGAGTTATCTCCGATGTTTCAAACATTCTTCCTAAAAAGACTGTTGAAATCTGTGACAAGTTCTTTGCAGGTGATTTAGAAGGTAGCCGTAATTTACAGCTTGAACTTCTTCCTCTTATTAACTCCCTTTTCTGCGAAGTTAACCCCATTCCCGCAAAAGCAGCAGTAGCCGCAATTGGCATTGGTGAAAATTACGTAAGACTTCCTCTTACAACAATGGAGCCCGAAAACGAGGCTAAAATGCTCGAACTTATGAGAGAACAGGGTCTTAACGTATGATTTGCAGTAACCTCCAGATAAAAGATAATATATTATATTTCGGTGGCAGAAGTACCCTTGAACTTGCCGAAAAATACGGCACACCTGTTTACATATTGGATGAACAGACAATTCGTAACAATTGTCGTAAATACACCGTCGCAATGAAAAAGTACTTCGGTGAAAATGCACGTGCATTTTATGCAAGTAAGGCTTGTTGCTTTAAAAACATTTATAATATAATGCAGGGCGAGGGTATGTACGTTGATGTAGTTTCCCCGGGTGAGATTTATACCGCAAAAAGCGCAGGCTTCGATATGTCAAATGTTTGTTTTCACTCAAACAGTAAAAACGATTTTGACATAAACTTTGCTATGGATAATGGTGTAGGTTGCTTCGCGGTTGATAATCTTGAAGAACTTCAGGCAATCAACAGTTTTGCAGGTGAGCGCGGTTTTAAACAAAAAATCATTTTCCGCGTAACTCCGGGTATTGATACTCATACCTATGAGGCGGTAAACACAGGTAAAGTTGACTCCAAGTTCGGTTTCCCCATTGAAACAGGCGCAGCTATGGAGATTACCAAAACTGCTCTCGGTATGGAAAATATCGACCTTGCAGGTTTCCATTGCCACGTTGGTTCTCAGCTTTTCGATTCTGATGTTTTCCTTCGTTCTGCTAAGATTATGCTTGAATTTATAGCAGAGGTAAAAACAGAAACAGGCTACGAGGCACGTGAACTTGATTTAGGCGGTGGCTATGGTGTAAGATACACCGAAAACGACCCCGAAATTGATATTGAGGATAACATAAGACAGGTTGCAGAGTATGTTAAAAAGCTTTGTGCAAGTCTTAATATAAACGAACCCGCCATCAGTATGGAGCCGGGCAGAAGCATTGTTGCAGATGCAGGTATCACACTTTATAAAGTGGGTAACGTTAAACGTATAGAGGGTTATAAGAACTATGTTGCCATTGACGGCGGTATGGGCGATAACCCAAGGTACGCTCTGT
>JAZRFO010000283.1:0-2063 GCA_045643685.1 Acutalibacteraceae bacterium | reverse complement strand
GGGGACCGCCCTGAATACCGGGGAAGATAGCCTTGTTAACTTTCTTTGCAATTTCTTCGTCGTTTGTAAGGATAAGACCGCCACGGGGACCGCGGAGAGTTTTGTGAGTTGTGGATGTAACAACGTGAGCGTGGGGAATGGGCGAGGGATGTCTGTCTGCGGCAACAAGACCTGCAATGTGAGCCATATCAACCATAAACAACGCACCGACTTTATCGGCAATTTCGCGGATTCTTGCGAAGTCGATTGTTCTGGGGTAAGCGGAAGCACCGGCAACAATAAGCTTGGGGTTGCAGTCAATAGCTTTCTTTTCAAGGGCATCGTAATCAAGAAAGCCCTTTTCATCAACGCCGTAGCTTTCGAAGTTAAAGTAAGAACCGCTTACGTTAACGGGTGAACCGTGAGTAAGGTGACCGCCGTCTGCAAGGCTCATACCGAGAACTGTGTCACCGGGCTGAAGAAGTGCGAAATAAACGGCAAAGTTTGCCTGTGAGCCTGAGTGGGGCTGAACGTTGGCATACTCGCAACCAAAAAGCTTCTTTGCTCTTTCAATAGCAAGGCTTTCAGCAATGTCAACGTATTCGCAACCGCCGTAATATCTGCGAGAGGGGTAACCCTCGGCATATTTATTTGTAAGAATACTACCACTTGCTGCCATAACTGCCGCAGAAGCGTAGTTTTCACTTGCAATAAGTTCAATATTTCTGCTCTGACGGATTTGTTCCTTTTCAAATGCTTCGAAAAGTTCCGCGTCATAAGATTTAAGAAGTTCAAAATCTTTTTCAAGATATACGTTCATTTTAACGTCCCCCTTGTTAAATTACAAAATCAATATAATGATACAATAAAACGAACTATATTTCAACAAAAAAACAGAAGTTATTTTTTTAACACGAAACTTTGGTTAAATGGTTGCAAATAAGCGAGTTTATGAGTAATATTTTTGAATTTTTAATATTGCGTTAAGAAAAAATAATGTTATAATTATTATGAGTAAGGTTGTCAAAAAATAATCCGAAATTTGGGTTATTCTCGCCAACTTATAAAAAGGTGATTTTATGGAAATTTCTGAACTCAAAAGAAAAATAATTGAAGCCAAAGAAAAAACGGGAACCGTTATTCTTGCTCACACATATCAGGAACCCGATATAATTGACGTTGCGGATATTACGGGCGATAGCTTTTTCTTAAGCAAAAAAGCGGCGGAAATTAAAGCCGAAAAGGTAATAATGTGCGGTGTTCGTTTTATGGCGGAAAGCGTTAAAATTCTTTCTCCCGAAACTGAAACCATACTCCCTGTGCCCAGTGCTACCTGTCCTATGGCGGAGCAGATTTTACCCGAGCGTGTGCGTAAGTTTAAAGAGGAAAATCCCGAAACTCAGGTGGTAGCTTATATCAACACAACTGCCGCATTAAAAGCGGAATGTGATGTGTGTGTTACAAGTTCATCTGCAATAAAAATCGTGGATAAAATTGATGCCCCGAGCATTCTTTTCATTCCTGACCAACACCTTGGCTCTTTTGTAAAAGAAAAATTACCTCATAAAAATATTATTCTTTGGGACGGTTACTGTCCCGTGCACGCACAGCTTACCAAAGAGGACGTTATTGAGTGCAAAAAAGCACATCCCGATGCGACGTTTGCGGTGCATCCCGAGTCACCTGCGGAAGTAGTGGCACTTGCGGATATGGTAGGCGCTACAAGTGAAATTATAAATTACGCAAAGGCTCAGAAGGGTGAGGTTATTATTGGCACCGAGCGCGGAGTTGTTGATTACCTTGCCATAAACGAGGAAAACGGCGACAGATTTATTCAGTTAGCCCCCGAAAAGCTTTGTTGCGACGATATGAAAAAAATATCACTCGAAGATGTATATAAGTCAATCATCGGTGAAGCAGGTGAAAAAATCGAGCTTCCCGAGGATTTAAGAAAAAAAGCTCTTGTGAGCATAAACCGTATGTTGGAATTGGGGTAATAAAATGAACCTTTCCGAAATTAAAAAACAATATACCGTGGTAATTGTGGGTAGCGGTCTTGCAGGACTTTATGCGGCTCTGAATTT
>JAZRFO010000282.1:0-2137 GCA_045643685.1 Acutalibacteraceae bacterium | reverse complement strand
TGCACCGCGGAAATCCGCTTTGTCAAAATCCCATATTTCGCCACCGGGTGCATTCTGCATACCGTTACCAAGTTGTATGCCGAGAACATTTTTGCCCGCTTTTAAATAGGGCGTAATGTCATATTCGTCATAGTAAACTATGTGGTCGGGGTTTGATATATATGGCGCAAGAATACCCTTTGTAATTTTCTTGCCGTTAACAAAAACCTCGTAGAAGCCTGCGCAACCAATGGTAAGAGTGGCCGTTTGCGCTTCATCCTGAATTACAAAAATTTTTCGGAACAAGGGAGAAGCAACATAATTTTTATATGTTGAATACTCATATCCCGCTGATATAAATTTTTTTGAAAGCATAAAAACACCTCCGTATTTAGTTATATAATACTCCAACTGTGTGGGCTTGTAAATATTTTTTTGGTTGACGGATTAACTACTTTTTAGTAAAATAACTTTTATCAAAATTTAAAGGATTTAAAAATGGAACTTTCAGAATATTTTATTACCCAATGCCGCGCCACAGGCGTTTTTTTACGGGGAACTACACCCAATATCAAGAAACTGGTTTCTGGTAAAAAAGGTAAGGACCACGTAGGCATTGCGGCAACATACACCTTTGACAAATTCAGTTTACGAATAATTTACACAGAGCAAGGCAGAAATGCTTATGCTCAGCAATCAATATGGCTTACGTTCACCCTAGATGATGAGCCCACAATCCCCTTTTCGGTTTACGACGTTCTTGCATTTTCCGAACCCACAAACTTTAACTGCTACACCTACACTTATGTAGACTCAAAAGAGCTTATGCAAAATTGCTTCGGTGAAATTAACGGGCTTTTACTCAAGCTCATTCCCGAACTCAATCAATTACTCGAAAATGGCATTGATAAAAACCGACTTATTACCTCACAGAAAGAAAGCATAAACCGTTACTTCGGTGATAACGTCCTTGAAAGCAGTGAAATGTTAGGTGCTACAGGGGATAAAATCTTAAATCTTATGCTCAAAAACTACTTTGATGCACAGATTGAATGTGCCGTTATAGGCTCTCAGTCACTTTTTTATGAGGGCAAAACCGAAAAGGCACTAAAAAAACTCAAGAAATCCAAATTCCGTACCCAATACCACGAAAATCTTATTAAATACCTAGAAAATGGCGGTGCTCCCCTTAAGGAAAGTGAAGTTATAAAAGAGGCATCTATAAAAAAAGGTTCAAGCCGTCACGATGGTGGTGTGAAGGGTGCACTTAAATACGGCGGATTTTCACTTCTTTTCACCCTCGCTCTGTCAGTTGTTGCCATACCCCTTTACTATGGCTTGTGTATGTTGATTTTCAGAGAAAGCTTTTACATTATGGGGCTTTGGGAAAACATTCTGTTATTCCCTGCTTTTTGTGTTTTACCCGGTTGCGCCATAGCAATACATTTTCTTAAGCGCAACAGAAAACAAAAAAAGAAGGATTCACAGAAAGTTCACTCTCCAAAACTCAATTCCGCTGCACTTATGTTTATAAAATGCTTCACCGTTTTAGCAGAATGTGTGCTTATTTTAGGTTTTATAACAAGCCTTAATTCCAATACCGTTTTTTATGAAAATTCCTTTAAATACACCGAGGAGGATTTCCCTTTTTCACAAAGCGAATGTCAATATGATGTAATTGACTATTTCGCCATAGTGGAAGGCTACAAAATCGATGGCGAATTCCAAAAAGACCCTCACGTAGTTGCGGTTACCACAAGCGGTACAAAAATTGATTTGTATAATTCCTCGTACATTTCAACCGATGATTTTAAAGAAAAAAGTGAAGATTTTTTAAATAAAAAAGGCATTGAAATCAAAGAAATAAAGGTATTTTAAAAAACTACCCGAAGAAGATTTATCTTCTTCGGGTATCTTATTTTTATAATGTAACTTCGCCACTAAGACGAACGTCTCTTGAAGATGATGCTGCGTAAATGCCGAATTTACCGGGTTCAACAACCCATTCATAAGCCTGATTCATAAGCCTGAAAGCCATATAATCAAGATTAAATTCAACCTCTTTTGTTTCACCCGCTTCAAGTGTAATGCGTTTGAAATCCTTAAGTAGTTTAAGGGGTGTAACAACGGAGCTTTCGCAGTCCTCAACGTAAATCTG
>JAZRFO010000281.1:0-4832 GCA_045643685.1 Acutalibacteraceae bacterium | reverse complement strand
GCTTCTTTAAGTTCCTTGGTTTCCTCGTCGATTTTAAGGAAAGCGCCCTCTGCATCATCCCAATCGAAACCTGCTTTTTTAGCCTTTTCCTGAACCTTCTGGGCTTTCATAAGTGCGGGGTAAACGGCAGGTATTGCCGCCATAGCCTCACTCTGTGTTCTTTGTTTTTTAGTGGAACGTTTTATATCGTCCCAGTTTTTAAGAACCTCACCCGTAGAAGAAACGGAAACGTCACCAAAAACGTGGGGATGTCTGATAATGAGTTTCTGACAAATATCGTTAGCAACGTCGTCAATAGTGAACCAACCATCGGTACGAGCCATATCGGAATGCATAAGCACCTGCAAAAGCACGTCACCCAATTCCTCTTGCATGAGTTCTTTATTGTTGGTGTCTATTGCTTCAATAACCTCGTAAGTTTCCTCAAGGAAGTTTTCGCGTATAGACTCGTGAGTCTGCTCCATATCCCAAGGACAACCGCCCGGTTCACGAAGAATACGGACTATGTCCACAAGGTCATTGAACTGATATTTATCTTTGAAAGTGAAATTAATTGCCATAATTTACGACCTCTATTTTAACCTAAAAGCTTATATTTTTCAAGTATTTTTGCTATTTTTTCTCCCTTAGGAAGCATTAAAATGTCATCTTTTACCAATGTTTTGGTCAAAAGCACGCAGATTCCGTATGCGAGTACTGCAACACATATTGCAATGAGGCAGGAAAGGGTCTGACCACTGAGTCTGCTACCCTCGTTGAAGGTAAGGATTTTACTTAAACCAAAGAAGCTACCGAATGCGGCACCACCGCAAACCACCGCAGAAATAAAGGGTTTAATAAGAACGGATTTAATGTCAATTCTTACACCTGTTTCCTTACGGAGAACAATGTAGTTATAAATGATACAAATAAGATAGAATGCCGCTGTACCGAAAACTGCACCCTGAACGTTAATTTCAGGAATACCGATGAGCAAGTAGTTAAGACCGATTTTAAAAGCACAACCTAAAGCAAGGGCTTTTGCAGGTACATCGGCTCTGCCAATTGCCTGAAGGATATTTGTAAGGGGTGATGAAAGAGTAAGTATACCCATCATAATACCGTAAAGTGCAAGAACGGGTGCGGCAATGGGAACACCACTCGCTGCCTTACCGCCACCATAGAGAATATTAAGAATGGGTTCCGCAAGGGCTAAGAAACCTGCGCCTGCGGGTAATGCTATGAGCATTGTGATTCTGTAAACAGTATTGACTGAACCGTTAACTGTTTTCATATCTTTTTTAGCAAGAGCGCCCGAAATAACGGGAATTGCACTTACACCCAAGGTCATAACAATTGTGGGAATGAGGTTTCTGAAAGAAGAAGTCAAATCATACGCACCGAAAAGGAAGGTGTGAATTTCATTTACGGGTGTAGAACTTGCGGTGATGGACTCACCGTAAAGACCCATAATAGTATCAAAACCGTTTTCAACAACGTCCTTAAGTCGGCTCTGAATCATAATGGAGTCAATGAAGTTTGTAATATTAAGAACAACGGAACTCATAGCGGTGGGTACGGCAATTGCTACAAGGTCTTTGATGGTTGCTTTTCTGGGTGAAGCCAAGGGGGAATTTACGAGCATCTCTTTTGTGATGCCGTCTTTTTTTATCTTGTGACGAAGTATTGTAAACACGGCACCGATTGCAGTACCCAATGTAACACCTAAAATCGCCACTGCCGCTTCCATAGCACATACTATGGGTTCATCGGTGGACTTAATAGCCTCTCCGAAGAACAATCCACCTGTTGCAATCTGATTTTCGGCATATTTTTCAACACCGAGCAAGAAAACAATACCGAAAACAAGCTTACCCAAGGATTCAATAACCTGAGAAATAGCCGTGGGGTACATATTGTTAAGACCTTCGTAGTAGCCCCTGTATGTACTCATAATACAACAGAAAATAATTGAGGGGGCAATTGCAATAACGCTTAACAATGCATTGGGGTTTTCAACAATGTTAACGTAGGGCTTTGCAGCTAAAAGCAACACACCCGTACCCAGAACACCAAGACCCAAAAACAAGGGGAAGGTAAGTTTTAAGACCTGTTTTACGTCGCGGTATTTACCCAAAGCCACGTTTTTCGAAACGATGGCAGATATTGCTACTGGTAAACCTGCCATGGAAATGGCATAAACAGGTACATAAATACTGTAAGCGGATGCATAATATCCGTTAGCCAGAGTACCCATAATATTCTGTAAGGGTATCTTATATACCGCACCAATAACCTTTACAAGGGCAGTTGCAATAACAAGGACCATTGCACCACCCAGAATATTCTGTTTTTTGTTTGAAGATTTTTCAGACATTTTCTTACTCCTTTGCACCTATAAATTCTCTTAAAAGGGAGTCCTCGGGGACACTATCGGAATTTATGGAAGGGAATTTTTCAAGACTTCTTATAAGTCTTTGTGACTCTTTATAAAACTCCGAGGTTTTCGGAAGTTCACTGAGTAATTTTATTGCCATATCCTTAAGAACACAGGTTTCATAAAGATGAATGGTGTTGAGTTTTATATCCGCATTATTTTTAAACGGGAAAAGATAGGTATCCTCGCCGTATCTTACTGTAATCCACATTTCATAGGACCTTTGAACGGAATTACCGCGGAATTTATAATCCCTGACCATTCGACGGACAAAACGCATATTGCGTTTATTAAGAACTATATTCCCATCCTCGTCATATATACGCGACGAGATATTTATATAAATTTTCAAAAGTCTTTCATCGGGTAAATGGTCTGTTATTTTAGGGTTAAGGGCATGAAGACCCTCAACAATAATAACGTCACCCTCCGAAATTTTAATGTGGCGATATTCCCTTTTCCTTTTGCCCGAAAGAAAGTCAAACTCAGGAAGATAAGTTTCATTAGTAGTTAGAAGTTCACCCATTGTTTTCTGAAAACACTCTATATCAAGAGCGTCCACCGTTTCAAAATCGGGTGTACCATCAGGGAAACGGGGTGCATCACAATTATCCACGTAATAATCATCAAGGGAAACCGTATGACTATTTATACCTAAGGCATAAAGATGCTCTCTCAATTTTTTAGCTGAGGTGGTTTTACCTGCGGAGCTTGGTCCTGCAATCATTACAATTTCGGTACGACCGCTCTGGGCAATCTCAAGAGCAATTTTTTTGATTTTATTGTTATACCTGTTTTCGCATTGAGTAATAAATTTTTCGGGGTCTGTTGCAGCGGTTTTTATGTATTCAACCCTGTTATTCTTGTTAGCCATACACACCCTCCTCTCTTTATTGGTACTCATTAAAAAAGGTTGATATTCTATTCTTTTTCTCCAAAAGCTCAGAAAATCTTGATATGTATTCGAAGGGGAATTTATAGTTAAAAATTCTTTCGATTTTTTCAATTCCCGGCGAAAGCAATTTTGTAACACTTCCGGCACCTACTGAAAGTATATGCTGGTATTCTTCCATCATAAGAACATTATATTTACATTCTTTTTGTTCTTTGCACCAACCCACGTTTTCAAAATTACCCAAAGCCTTGCTCTGTCGGTACATATAGTACGGATAATAACCGCCATCTGTAAGAGCCTTTCTGGCGTAATCAAGCATTTTTGCAACGTCTTTTTCGCTTACGGAATCGCTTTCATTTTCCGTAACTATGGTTGATGAACGTTTAAGGGCGAGAGTATGAACTGTGATATTTTCTGCCCCTAAAGAAATGGCTTTATCTACACTATTTTTAAAACTTTCAAAAGTGTCAGTGGGAAGCCCCGCAATCAAGTCCATATTAATACAGTCAAAGCCGATTTCACGGGCTAAATTGTATTTTTCTATGGTGAGCTCTGCAGAATGTTTTCTGCCTATAGCTTCAAGGACACTATTTGAAAAGGTCTGCGGGTTGATACTTATTCTGCCCACATTGTGTTTTTTTAGAACTTCAAGTTTTTCACGTGTAATTGTATCGGGTCTTCCCGCTTCAACGGTGTACTCGGTACAATTTGTTAAATCGAAATTGTCTTCAATGGCACTTAAAACTCTGTCGAGATCCTCTGCCGAGAGGGTTGTGGGTGTACCACCACCCCAATAAACGCTTGTCAATTCAAGGCCGTTTTCTTTTGCCTTTACCCCTGTGAAAACTATTTCTTCGCAGAGTTTATTCACGTACTCGGGCATTAATTTTTTAGCGGAGTCAGTACCTATTGAGTGGGAAACGAAGGAACAATAACTGCACCTTGTAGGGCAAAAGGGAATACTGACGTAAAGACTAAAGCTTTTTTCATCAATGCTTTTTACAATCTCAACTTCCCTTTTTGCAACACTCAGAGCAAGTTCGGTTTTTTCGGGTGAAGCAAAGAAATGATTTATAAAATAATCCTTTGCAGTTTCCTCATCCGTTTCGAGCATTTTGTTCATTATGAGTTTAGAGGGTCTGACACCTGTTAGCATACCCCACCCGGGTGCGAAACCGCAAAGTTTTTTCAATAAAGGATAAGCCAATGACAAAAGCTCGTATTCCTCGTCAGTAACATTTTCTATTTTAAGACTTTTTTCGTCCGAAATAGTTTCACCTTTATATGAAAAAGCCGATTTGAAAGTTACGGTTTCATCGGTGTTAATTATTTCAGTGTAGAAATAATCTCCCGAATCTTCCGCAAATTCTTTTAAAACAGTATTCTTTTCTAAAGGAAAAAACAACATCAGAAGTTTTGCCGTTTCATACAAATAGTTATGTGATATACAATATAAATTCATCTTAAATACATATTATATTCTGTTTCGTGTTTTACCGTTGTTGCCTCACCGTGACCGCT
>JAZRFO010000280.1:0-2042 GCA_045643685.1 Acutalibacteraceae bacterium | reverse complement strand
ACCATCATCGTGGGAAATATCCACAAAGCATCTCCAGTTTCGGGTTATGGTTTCCTTTGACGCAGGGGCAACTACCACACCATTTTCAAGGCGAATGGGCTTGTTTTTAACAGGACCTCTGCCATCACAAGTATCATCAGGCATAAGCAGTTGGGGTTTCGAAAAGCTTTTGCCACCGTCATTTGAAATACAGTAATATGTAACCCAATTTGGAATGGGTTTGCCGTATTTGAAGTAAAGTATAATCTCCCCGTTTTCACGTTTGAATAACACGGGATTCCAATGAGGAAGCTCTTCGCCTTCTACTGCGACACTATAAGGCTCAGACCATTTTTCATTATCACGGACACTTACCCATATTTTAACATCGTCATTACCCTCGGCACTACCGCCAAACCAAGCCGCAATAACCTTGCCGTCATCCAAAGGCAACACGGTTGATGCGTGGCAAGAGTTTGTTACGGTTTTCGGGGGATAAATAAATTCTTTTAAACTATTTTTTACTTTCATATTAATTCTCCTTAAAAATCAATGCGTAATTCGTAATGCTTAATGCGTAATTATCGGGACCTGCGGTCGGCATTTTAAAATCGGCTTGCCCCTTAATTTTGCATTTAATTAATATCCGCTTCCTTTTTCAGATTTAGCAATGGATACAATTCGGCTTGTACCGAGTCTTTCGGCACCAAGACCGAGGAATTTTTCCGCATCATCCAGTGAGGCAATACCGCCTGCGGCTTTCATTTTCACGTTTTCACCAACGTTTTCGGCAAATATTTTTATATCGTCGAATGTTGCGCCACCTGTTGAAAAGCCTGTGGATGTTTTGATAAAATCTGCACCTGATTCGGTTACGATTTCGCACATTTTTATTTTTTCCTCGTCAGTAAGAAGGCACGTTTCAATAATAACCTTTAAAATTTTGCCGTCACAGGCTTTTTTTATTTCTTTTATTTCGTTAAGAATAAGGTCATATCTTTTGTCTTTAAGCCAACCGATATTTATAACCATATCAATTTCATCCGCACCGTTTTTAACCGCATCCGCAGTTTCAAAAACCTTACAGGCAGTTGTGTTGTAACCATTGGGAAACCCGATAACTGTACAGATTTTAATTTTACCCTCGCAATAATCGGCACATTCCTTAACGTAAGAAGGGGGAATGCACACACTTGCGGTGTTGAATTTAATTCCGTCGTCACAAATTGCCTTTATCTGTTCCCAGGTTGACTCCTGTTTTAACAAAGTGTGGTCAACGTGGGTAAGTATATTTTTTAACTCCATTTATATCGCCTCCAAGGGGTATTGTAGCATTTTTATCTAAAAAGGTAAACAGTATTATTAAAATATCATATTTATTTAATAATTGATTTACCGCTTTTGTTGTGGTATTATTTAAAATGAATATTTATGTAATTTAATAATAAGGTGATTATTATGAAAAATTTACTTGTTATCTTCGGCGGTTGTTCAAGTGAATATCCCGTTTCCTTGCGTTCCTCCGCTTCCGTTCTCAGAAATATAGACAATTCAAAATACAATGTTATTACATTGGGTATTACCCGTCAGGGTGGTTGGTATCTTTACACAGGCGATATTGACTCTATTGAAAATGACACTTGGTTTCAAGATGACCTTACAACACCCGCGGTACTCTCCCCCGACAAAAATGACAAGGCTCTTATTATCCTTAACGATGAGGGTGCTTACGAGAAAATCGCAATTGACGTTATCTTCCCCGTGCTTCATGGCAAAAACGGTGAAGACGGCACAATTCAGGGTATTTTTGAACTCAGCGGTATCCCCTACGTAGGTTGCGGTCTTTTAGCAAGTGCTATGTGTATGGATAAAGCCGTTACAAATACCCTCGCAGACGAAGCAGGTATCGACGGTGCAAAATGGGCGGCATTTACCGAAGCTGAATATAAAGCAGGTAAGGTTGACCTTAGCGCTATTGAAAATAAATTGGGTTATCCTATTTTTGTTAAACCCGCAAATGCAGGTTCATCCGTAGGTATCACAAAAGCACATAATCATACCGA
>JAZRFO010000279.1:0-4340 GCA_045643685.1 Acutalibacteraceae bacterium | reverse complement strand
CTTTTAAAGAGCGTAGTGAAAACGTATTCAAAAAATTAGAGAGCGTTCTTGCGGAAGGATTTGTACCCATTGTGGCTCATCCCGAAAGGTATGAGTTTGTTACCGAAAATTTTGACTCCATTTTAAAACTCAAAAAAATGGGTTGCCTTATACAGATTAATACAGGAAGTCTTGAGGGAACCTTTGGTCGCGGTGCAAAAATAAATGCTAAAAAGATGCTTAATCATCAGGTGGTTGACGTGGTGGCAAGTGATGCTCACAGTCCCTTTATGCGTACCCCCGTTCTTGCGGATGCTCACGAATATATCAGCGAAAACTATTCTACGGATTTTGCCGACAGACTTCTTTTAAGAAATCCCAAGGCAATTCTCGAAAATAAAACTATCTGAATCTGAGGAGAAAGAAAAATGAGAATTTTAAGAGTGGTTGCAGTTTTGCTTTTTGTTGTTACTACTGCCCTTTACGTGTATTTTTCAGTAACCGAAAAGCTTAAAACCGATAATTCAATACCCGTCATTACCCTTGAGGAAGAAGTGCTTGAGGTTGGCATTAATGCTACAAATGATGACCTTCTTAAGGGCGTTACCGCTTTTGATGAAAAAGATGGTGATATTTCAGACAAGGTTATTGTTGAATCTCTTTCAAATTTCATTGAACCCGGTCTTTGTCGTATAACCTACGCGGTGTGCGACTCCAATAACCACGTTGCAACTGCCACACGCAAGGTGCGTTACGTAGGTTATGAATCTCCTAAATTCGCTTTGGAAGAAGATTTGTGTTACTCAATCTACGAAAGACTTGACCTTAAAAATGCCATTACGGCTACGGACTGTATTGACGGCGATATTACGGACAATATAGTTATTTCTTCTGAGGACTACACAAGTGCGATTGCAGGTGTGTTCACTATTCAGGCAACGGTTACAAACCGTAAGGGCGACTCCTCGGTAGTTAATATGAACCTTTTTGTTGAGGATCTGGATTTATCCGCTCCCGAAATTGAACTTACAGATTATCTTATATATATAGAACCTACAAGCAAAGAAATTGATTTTGAAAAATATATTGTTGGTGCCGAGGATGAAAGAGGCAACGATTTAACCAACAAGGTTCAGATTCAAAAAGGTAAAATTGACACAACAAAACCCGGTACCTACTCAGTGCATTATAGGGTTACAGATAAAAACGACGTTGAAGGTCACACAGTTCTGACTGTTATTGTGGAGTGAAGAGAAAATGGAAGAAAAGAAAATTACCTTAGAATGGCATAGTATATTTAAAGATGTCATCAAAAATTTCTGGATTATAGTATTAGCCGCCATAATGGGCTTTATGGGTGTTAAAATTATTACAAGTAGTGTTTATACTCCCGAATATACTTCTACTGCTACAATAGTTGTTACCGCTAAGGGTAACGCTTCAAGCTCACTTTACGGTGTTTCTGTGGAAATGGCGGAGATTTTCTCAAAGGTTTTCGTGGACCCCACTATGAAGGAAAAGGCTGCAGCACACCTTGAACGCCAGTCCTTTGACGGAAGTATAAGTGCAAGAGTTTTAACAGACACAAACTTTGTTGAACTTAAGGTTACAAGCCACAGTCCCCAGACTTCTTATGAGCTTCTGACTGCGGTTTTAGAGGTGTACCCGGATTTATCTGCAAGTATTTTTGAAAATGCGGTTATCAATGTCCTTAAGCACCCCTCTATGCCTAAAACTCCCTCAAACTCAGTGCCTATTGATAATAGAAATCTTATAATGGTTCTATGTGCAGGTGTTGCACTTATGGCGATTGTGGGCATTTCTGTTTTAAGAGATACAGTTAAAAACGAAGCTATTTTCAATAATAAAATTGACTCCAAGCTTATTGGTTCAATTCCCCACGAGATTAAAAACAAATCACTTAAAGACCGTGTTAAACGTAAGGAAAAGGGATTGTTTATTGACGGTAACCCCTATATAAGCCTTCGTTTTGCCGAAAGCTTCCACAAAATTGCGGCAAAACTGGAGTATATGAAGTTAAGACACGGTGATAAGGTTTTTGCTATAACAAGTGTTGCGGAAAACGAAGGTAAATCCACAATTGCTTCTAATATCGCGGTTTCACTTGCTCACAAGGGAAATAAGGTTGTGCTTGTTGACCTTGACGGTAAGAAACCCGCTCTTTATAAAATTTTCGGCGCAAAGTACATTGAAAAAGCGGAGTTAGGTAAGCTTTTAAACGGTGAAATTGAGCGTAGCGAATTCAGACTCAGACGTTATAAAAAGAGCTCACTTTCACTCGCTATTAACGTAAATGCATACCCTGACAACTACCTCTGGATTGAAAGTGGTGTTGCCAAAGAGGTAATAGATGCTCTTAAAGAGCAGGTTGATTATATAATTATAGATACCGCGCCTCTTTCCGTTGACTCAACAGTTACAGGTATTGGGAAATTCGTTGACCAGACAATGCTCGTTGTAAGAACCGACAAGGTAAGAAGCACCGCAATTAACGATGCCATTATCACTATCGGTGAGGTTGGCGGAAGATTTGCAGGCTGTATTCTTAACGACGTATATCCCGACTTTGCTTTCTTTGGTATCGCAGGTGCCGAAGACAACGGCGGTTACTACTACAGTAAAAAAGGTTACGGAAAAAGTTATAATAGCTACGGCAAATATGCCGCATCAATAAAGTCTGACTCAGATGCAGACGATGATGAATACATCTAACCTCGAAGGAAGTGATAAGTATGAGTATGGATGATAAAAAGAATGGTAAGTCCAAAGTTGTAGACACAGGTAAAATCTTTGTTTACTTCGGCGACTTTTTCAAAGGCTTTAAAAAATTCTGGTGGGTAATAATCGTTTGCGCTATTATTGTGGGCGGTTTTAAATTCGTGGACACTCAGCGCCAATATGTACCCCTTTACACCTCAAAGGCTACCTTTACGGTTAGCACTCAGCAAAATACTTCCTCGGTAAATGGTATTTCTGCGTATTCTTTCTTCTACGATTCATCTACCGTTAACCAGCTTGTAAAAACATTCCCCTATATTATGGGTAGTAACGTTCTTCGTGACTCTATCTGCGAGGATTTGGAGATTTCGTATATCCCTGTTGACCTTAAGGTTTCATCGGACACAGGCTCAAATATGTTTACCCTTACTGCAACAGGTCAGGACCCCCAGATGACCTATGACGTACTCCTTTCTGCGGTGGAAAATTACCCTGCGGCGGCAAAATACGTTGTTGGTAACGTTAAACTTAAAATGATTACAACGCCCGACGTTGCTACAGAACCCTCAAACAGAGCAGATTCACTTAAACAGGGCGGTAAAGGCTTGGGTATTGGTGCCATAATTGGTCTTTGCTGGATTTTCCTCTATGTTATTCAGCGTAAAACCATCAAGGTTAAAAAGGAAGTACAGGCCCAGCTTAACTGTGATGCATTGGGTGTTATCCCCGAGATTTCATTAAAAAAGAACTCAAAGAAAGTTGAGAAAAATATTCTCTTTACAAATAAGGGCGTAAGTAAAGGCTTTATGGAGTCCTTCCGTGTGCTCAGGAGTGTGGTTATCAACTCTCTCAGCGAGGAAGAAAAGGTTATTATGGTTACAAGCACCGCACCCGGTGAAGGTAAAACAACCATTATTTCAAACCTTGCCCTTGCAATGGGTGCTTACGGCAAAAAGGTGCTTTTGGTTGATGCGGACTTGCGTAACCCCAGTGTTGCAAAGCTCTTTAAATTCGACGTTGATGCTCTTGATTATTCAGTTAATACCGAGAAGTACAGAATTGCAGATTTAAAGGACCATAAAATTTCCTTTATGAATATTAAATCTGACAGTAACTACCATAAATTTATGAACGCAAAGGAAATCAAGAGTATTCTCAACGCGGTTCGTGATGATTATGATTACGTGCTTGTGGATACTCCTCCTTGTGGACTTGTTTCCGATACAATGTACGTGGCACAGGCTTCAGATGCAGCAATTTACGTTGTTTATCAGGATACAGTAAGAGTTTCTAAAATCCGAAGTGGTCTTGACGGACTTATGTCTACAAACGTAAGACTCCTTGGTTGTCTTATTAACGGTGCCAAAGATGGTATTACAGGTTACGGACATAATGACGGCTACGGTTACGGCTATGGTTATGGTTATGGCTACGGTAAGTACGGTAAGTATGGTTACGGCTACGGCTATGGCTATGGCGAATCAAGTAAAAAGAAACATCATCACAGACATTAATTTAGTGAATCCTACACAGTTTTGAAGGACAAAA
Source organism: Acutalibacteraceae bacterium (assembly GCA_045643685.1). GTDB lineage: Bacteria > Bacillota > Clostridia > Oscillospirales > Acutalibacteraceae > DTU089. The sequence continues at coordinate 74 of JAZRFO010000279.1, read as the reverse complement.
ATTCACACTAACTACGTTAAAACTTATGAAAGGCGAAAAATATGGCGGTAACAGAGAATGGTTCCAATAAAATT
>JAZRFO010000278.1:0-1608 GCA_045643685.1 Acutalibacteraceae bacterium | reverse complement strand
GTTATTTCCGTTTCGGGTCTTTCAAAAAAAGACTATATGGACCGCCACATTTCAAAAGACCTTGAAGAAATTATGGAAAACAGGGATAAATACATCAAAACCCGTGAAAATGACCGTCTCTACCCTATTGATAATTGCGATATTGAGGCACTCACAGCGTTCCCCATAATTGCCGCAGGTGATATTGGCGGTGCGGTTATTTTCTTAAGCAACGGCGATTATTCAAAGCTTACGGACACGGAGGTTAAATTGGCTCAGGTTGCCGCCACATTCCTCGGCAAACAGATGGAGGAATAAATCAACAATACTTTTGATTTTTATTTGTTAATATCTTCCAAAGGATTTTTATTGAAGAAAACTGCTCTTTGTGATAAAATTTAAGTGTATGTGAAAACACTTTTACACAAGGAGCAGTTTATGATTTCAAGAGCAGAACGAACCGAGGATTTAGCCAAAAACTTAAAAATATATGTTAGTGAAGCCCATATTTTCACTTCTGATGCTATTGTTCTTGCATCCTTTTGTGCTCCGCGCCACAAAGACAAATGTTGCGACCTTGGAACAGGAAATGGCATTATTCCCCTTTTGTGGCTTCGTGACTTTCAACCTAAAGAGATTACGGGGGTTGAACTCAGTGAAAGTGCCATTAAACTTTTTACTAAAACTCTTAATGAAAACGATTTAAAAGACAAGGTTCAACTTGTACATTGTGATTTAAGGGCTTTAAAAGGCGTTTTACCAAACGAATATTACGATATAGTCAGTATTAACCCTCCGTACAAAAAACTCGGTACAGGCATTGTAAACGAAGGCGAGGACTATAAAAATGCCCGACACGAATTTAACTGTACCCTTGATGATGCAGCAAAGGCGGCATCGCAGCTTTTGAAATTCGGCGGTCGCTTCTGTATCTGTCAACGTCCTGAAAGGCTTCCCGATATTTTCGCATCAATGCGTAAATTTAAAATCGAGCCGAAGTCCATGCGTGAGGTTATTCAACGTGTAGGTAAAGAACCGAGCCTTGTACTTGTTGAAGGTAAAAAAGGCTCTGCACAAGGTTTCAGAATAAATCCTCCCCTTATTTTAGAGGATGAAAAAGGCAACTACACCCCCGAAGCAGAAGAATTATTCAATTCGTATAAATATAAGGAGTTGTTACATAATGAAGTATGACGTTGTTATAGTGGGCGCAGGTCCTGCGGGTATTTTCACTGCCCTTGAAATGCGCAGAAGAAACTGCAACAAATCAATACTGATAATCGAGAAAGGTCAACCCGTTGAAAAACGTAGTTGTCCCAAATCTAAAACCAAACAATGCGTTAATTGCAAACCCTACTGCCATATTACAACGGGCTTTTCGGGTGCAGGTGCTTTCTCTGACGGCAAACTCAGTTTAAGTTATGAGGTTGGCGGTGACTTACCCTCACTTATCGGCGAGGATTTCGCACAGGAGCTTATAGACTACACGGACAAGATTTACCTTGAGTTCGGTGCTGATGAGCATATTGAGGGTATCAGCAACGATGCAGAAGTTAAAGAAATACGTAAAAATGCCATTCAGGCAGGTCTTAAGCTTGTTGACTGCCCCATCCGTCATTTAGGTACTGA
>JAZRFO010000277.1:0-3972 GCA_045643685.1 Acutalibacteraceae bacterium | reverse complement strand
TGTGGTCGGGGATATCAACATATTCGTCAAAGCTTCTGCCGTCAAAAGTAGAACCCTTTGTGAGGCTCATATCGGTAGCGATGGATTCACAAATACCTTTTGCAAGTACCTTTTCGCCCTCCATATCAAAAAGCTGATACTTTAAAGAGGAGCTTCCGCAGTTAATTACGAGAATTTTCATTAATAAACCTCCAATAAAAAGGCATTTAATTCTTTTTTGGAAAATAAAATGCTCATTAATTGTGTAAAATAATTACCAAGTAATAATTATACCACTAATATTTTGTTTTTCAAGTGTAAAAGTAAAATATATAATAGTAAATTAAGGAGGGTTACCGTGAATTACGGCATTGTGGCTGAGTTTAATCCGTTCCATAACGGTCATAAGCATATTGTTGATACTTTAAAAGCCAATGGCGAAAATACCGTTACCGCGGTAATGTCCGAAAGCTTTGTGCAACGTGGCGAGTGTGCGTGTATGTCACCTTATGAACGTACAAAAGCGGCACTTTCAAGCGGTGTGGATTTAGTTCTCAGTTTGCCCGTACCTTATGCTACCGCCTCTGCGGAGCGTTTTGCTTTGGGCGGTGTTACGGTTCTAGGTTCTCTCGGGTGCATAGATGCTCTTGGTTTCGGTTCCGAATGTGGTGACGTGGAGCGCCTTACTAAATGTGCCAAAGCCATTACTGCCGAGGAATTTTCACCCTTACTTGAAAATCGTTTGAGCGAGGGCTTGTCTTTCCCTACTGCAAGGCAGAGAGCCCTCAGAGATATGTATGGCGATACTTTTGCAGAGGCCCTTTCTTCACCAAACGATTTACTCGGTGTTGAGTATATCAAGGCTATTGAAAAAAATAATTATCCCATTAAACCTGTTGCAATAAAAAGGGTGGGGGTTTCACACGATTCCCACGAAGTGAACGTTGATTTCTGTTCCGCTTCAGCAATACGGTCATTTTTGAAAAATGGTGAAGATTACAAAGGCTTTATGCCAACCGAATCTTTTAATATATTGAGTGAAGCAGTTTCCTCAGGTAATGCACCTGCGGATTTTTGTAAACTTGAAAATACCATTATCTATAAACTTCGTACAATGACCCCCGAGGATTTTAAGAGAATTCCCGATGTGAGTGAAGGTCTTGAATACAGGTTCTATGAAGCGGTGCGAAACTCAGTCGCTTTAAGTGAAATACTTGAAAAAATCAAGACAAAGAGGTATACTCATTCAAGGCTCAGAAGAATTGTTCTTTGTGCTTTGTTGGGTATAACTGAGGAGCATACGAATATTCCCGTACCTTATATAAGGGTGCTCGGGTTCAATGAAAAGGGTGCCGAGGTTTTAAAACAAGCCAAAAATACCGCAACATTACCCATTGTATCAAAATCGTCTGATTTTAAATATCTTGATGAAAACGCACAAAAGATTTTTGAACTTGAGTGCAGAGCAAGGGATGTTTTTTCTCTGTGTTTACCCGTACCACAGGTGTGCGGCAAAGAAATGACGGACAAACTTATAGTTTTATAAAGGATTTATTTATGGATTTAATCGTAATCGGCGGCGGTGCCGCAGGACTTATGGCGGCAGGTACAGCCGCACAAAGAGGGCTCAAAGTTACACTTATTGAGCGTAACGACAAATTAGCCCGAAAGGTTGCAATAACAGGTAAGGGTAGGTGCAACGTAACCAACTCCTGTCCACTTTTGAATGACCTTATTGCAAACGTGCCCGTGAACGGCAGATTCCTTTACGGTGCATTTTCGAGATTTACAACGGATGATACCATAGACTTTTTCGAGGGAATGGGTGTTCCATTGAAAATTGAACGTGGAAACCGCGTTTTCCCTGTTTCTGACAGAGCCTTGGATATTGTAGATGCCCTTAATAAATTCATCACTGTAAACGGTGTTAAAAGAAAACAGGGCAGAGTTACCGAGCTTATTACTGAAAACGGTGCAGTAAAGGGTTGTAGAACTGATGACGGCAGAGAATTTTTTGCCGAAAACGTGCTTATTGCAACGGGCGGTATTTCTTACCCTGCAACAGGCTCAACAGGTGACGGCTACACCCTTGCAAAGCAGGTGGGTCATACAATTACAACTCTTAAACCATCGCTTGTACCCCTTGAATGTCACGAGGGTTGGTGTACCGATGCTCAGGGACTTTCACTTCGCAATGTGGAAATCAGGGTGGAGGATAATAAAACCTACAAAGAGGTATACAAGGACTTCGGTGAAATGCTTTTCACACACTACGGTGTGTCAGGTCCTATGATTTTATCCGCATCATCCCATATGCGTAATATGGAGCGTGGCAGATACACAATACATATTGACTTTAAACCCGCCCTCAGTTATGAACAACTTGATAAAAGAATTCAACGTGATTTGCTTGAGTGTTCAAATAAAAATCTTTATAACACACTCGCACTTATGTTACCCCGTAAGATGATACCCGTTATCGTTAAGCTTTCGGGACTTAACGGTAATATCAAGTCCAATCAGGTTACTAAGGAAATGCGTTCAATTTTAGTCGAAACACTTAAGGATATAAAACTTACCGTTACGGATTTCAGACCCATCGATGAGGCTATAATCACCTCAGGCGGTGTAAGTGTTTCGGAAATTGACCCCAAAACTATGAAAAGTAAGCTTGTTGACGGTCTTTACTTCGCAGGTGAAGTTATAGACGTTGACGCATACACAGGCGGATTTAATCTGCAGATTGCCTTTTCAACAGGCCACCTTGCAGGAAATAGTATATAAATTGAGGAGAATTCATTATGGCAATTAATATAGCAATCGACGGTCCTGCAGGTGCAGGTAAAAGTACAATAGCAAAAAAAGTATCAAAAGAGCTCGGCTTTATTTATGTTGATACAGGCGCTCTTTACAGAACCGTAGGTCTTAATGTTTTAAGACAGGGTAAAAACACAAAATCCGAAGAAGACGTTATACCTACACTTGAGGGTGTTAAGGTTTCACTCCGTTTTATTGACGGCGAGCAGAGAGTTTTCCTCGGTGATGAGGATGTTTCCGAAGCTATAAGACAGAACGAGGTTTCTATGGCTGCATCCAATGTTTCCGCAATTCCGAAGGTTCGCGAATTCCTTTTCTCATTACAGAGAAATATTGCGGCAGAAAATAATTGTATTATGGATGGTCGCGATATCGGTACAGTTGTTCTTCCCGATGCACAGATTAAGATTTACCTTACCGCTTCTGCCGAGGCAAGAGCCGAAAGAAGATATAAGGAGCTTATCGAAAAGGGTCAGGAAGTAGTCTTTGACGAAATTCTCAAGGATATAGAGCTTCGTGATTATCAGGATACTCACCGTGAAATTGCACCTCTCAAAAAAGCGGATGATGCGATTTTGGTTGATACTACAAACCTTGACCTTGAGGGTTCAATTGAATATATGCTCAAGGTTATAAAGGAGCGACTTTAATGGCTGAAATCGTACTTGCCGAGAAGGCGGGATTTTGTTTCGGTGTTGACCGAGCAATAAAGCTTATTGAGAAACTTGCTTCCGAAGGACGTAAGGTTGCAACTCTCGGCCCCATTATCCACAATGCTCAGGTAATTGAGGATTTGGCAAAAAGGGGAGTTAAGGTAGTTGAATCTCCCTCAGAGGTTGAGCCCGATGCAATTCTTGTTCTGCGTACCCACGGCGTTACGCAGGAGGTTCTTAAAGAGGTAGAGGAAAGCGGTTGTGAATTTATTGATGCCGCCTGTCCTTTTGTAAAGAAAATTCACAAAATTGTTCTGGATAATTCATCCGAGGATGTAGTTACTTTAATTGCGGGTGACGAAAACCATCCTGAGGTTAAGGGCATAAAAAGTTGTGCCAAGGGAGAGTCCTACGTAATCGGAAACGCGGAAAAAATCGACGAGCTTCTTTCGGAACATCCTTCTTTTTCTGAAAAACCTCTGATTTTTGTTTCTCAGACCACTTTTAGCATAAAAGAATGGCA
>JAZRFO010000276.1:0-6126 GCA_045643685.1 Acutalibacteraceae bacterium | reverse complement strand
GAGGGTGATTTCCCCTGTTTCGTAAAAATCCGTTGTGCGGCAAGACCTGCCGAAGCGATTTTAAAACCTACCGATAACGGTGCATTTATTGAATTCACCGAACCCCAGAGGGCGGCGGCGCCGGGACAGACTGCCGCAATTTACACCGACGACATATTAATAGGAGGCGGAATAATATGCAATCCTTGAAAAAACTTTATAAAGTAGGTATCGGACCTTCAAGCTCACACACAATGGGTCCCCAATATGCCGCAGAGTATATTAACGACACTTACCCCGAGGCAGACTTTGTTAAAGTTATTCTTTACGGTTCTTTAGCACTTACAGGTGAAGGCCACGGCACTGACAAAGCTTTAGCAACTACTCTTAAAGCAAAAAACGAGATTATTTTAAATATCGAAGAAAAAAACCTTCCCCACCCTAACACATTGGACTTTATAGTCCTGAAACAGGGCGAGGAAATCGCAAAGGTACGCGCTATGAGTATCGGTGGCGGTGAAATCCGCATTGAAGGCGTACCTGCTATTACCGCACCCGAGGTGTATCCCCAGAAGAATTTTGAAGAAATCAAGGATTATTGCCTTATGCATCACTTAAGATTAAGTGACTATGCGGCAAAATTTGAGGGTGAGGAAATATTCCCCTTCCTCAAATCCATCTGGGAAAGAATGAAGCTTACCATCCGCGAAGGACTTTATCAGGAGGGTATTTTACCCGGCGGCTTAGAGGTTGAAAGAAAGGCTAAATATCTTTACGCTCAACGTCACATGGACGAAACTCCCGAAACACGCGAAAACAGACTTGTTTGTGCCTATGCTTACGCAGCAAGTGAGCAGAATGCAGGCGGTGGAATGATTACAACTGCACCCACCTGTGGCGCATCGGGCGTTCTTCCCGCGGTACTTTACTATATGCAGGAGAAGAAAGGTTTTACAGATTTTGAAATCGCAAAAGCCCTTGCAGCGGCCGGAATCGTGGGCAACGTGGTTAAACAGAATGCATCCATAAGCGGTGCAGAGGCAGGTTGTCAGGCAGAGATTGGTACCGCTTGTTCAATGGCGGCGGCAGCCCTTGCGGAACTTCACTTTATGGACCTTGACCAGATTGAGTACGCGGCAGAAAATGCAATGGAGCATTACCTCGGTCTTACCTGTGACCCTGTTTGCGGACTTGTTCAGATTCCTTGTATTGAAAGAAATGCCGTTGCGGCTATGAGAGCTATAAATGCTCTTTCCCTCGCAAACTTCCTTACTGCCACAAGAAAGGTTAAGTTTGACACGGTTGTTGACACAATGTATCAGACAGGTAAGGATTTAATGCACAAATATCGCGAAACAAGTGAAGGCGGTCTTGCAGCAAATTACGAAGCATAATAATTTGTTAACATTTGTCTTTTATAATACAATACGTTATCATACACTCTGTCAGGAGATGATTTTTTATGGCTAAAGATAAAAAACCAAAAGAAATTAATAACCATCCCAATAAAATAGGCGCTAAGGATGTTGCAGGTTATACCATTGCGGAAGCTGCAAACATGTTTAACCTTACTTATATTACAAGCTTCCTTAAGGTTTTTATGACCGACGTTTTAAAAATTGCTCCCAAGCGCGTTGGTTATATGTTTATTGTTACAAGACTCTGGGACGTTATTAACGACCCTCTCTGGGGCGCTATTGTTGCTAAAAGAAAACCGGGTAAAGATGGTAAATTCCTACAATACTTAAGATTAGTGGCAATACCCTTGGGTATTTCAACAGTTATCTGTTTCTTGCCCTATTCGGACCCTAACTCGATTTTTTATAATCAGACCCTTGCAAATAACCCAACCCTTCTTTTTGCGGTATGTATAGTAACCTACCTTATTTACTGTACAATGTACACTGCCATGAATATTCCCTTCGGTTCTCTCGCTTCGGTTATTACCGACGATCCCAAGGGCAGAACACTCCTTTCCACCTCCCGTTCATTGGGCTCAGGTGTTGGTGGCGCGGTTGTTTCACTTATCGCTCCCTTTATCATTTATGTGGGAACAGGCGTTATGGACCCTGTTACAGGTAAAGAACAAGAGGTTGCAGACGGCAATCGTATGTTCATTTATGCTCTTTTAATGGGTATAATGTCAATTGCATTCTACCTTATCGGTCACCGTAATCTTAAGGAACGTGTCCCTGCATTCGATGAAGAAAAAGTGGATTTCAAGAAAACCTACCTCGGTCTTTTCAAATCCCGACCCTTTGTAATGATTGCCATTTCAGGTGTTCTTATCAGCGGTCAGTTACAGTTCAACTCCTTTAATACATACCTTTACAAAAACTATTTCACCGAAACAAGCCTTGGTGTTTTAGGTACTGTATGTACATACCTTCCCATGGCTGCACTGATGTTATTCACACCCAAATTAGCCGCTAAATTCGGTAAAAAAGAGCTTTGCGGTAATATGTCAATCATCTCCGCAGTCGCTTCCGTTTTCCTTGCAGTTACCGCTAACAGCGAAACATTCATTAACTTCATAAACCCCGCCACAGGTGAACCCGGCACAGGTATTTATCCTGCTTGGTTATTTATGGCTTGTCTTCTCCTTATAGGTTTCGGCTATACCTTCGTAAGCCTTACTTGTTGGGCAGTTGTTATGGACGTTATTGACTATCAGGAATGGAAAACAGGCGTAAGAAACGAAAGTGCAGTTTACTCCGCTTATACTTTCGGCAGACAGTTGGGTCAGGCTATTGCGGACGCAGGCGGACTTTTCCTCTTACAGTGGGCAAAATACGACAGTGCTACTGCAGGTAACGGCTTCATTACCGCTAACGACACAAGTAACAAAATTATGTTTATCTGCACAATCATCCCCGCAGTTGTTTACACAGGTGTATGGCTTATCTTTAAATTCGGCTATCCCCTTACTAAAGAAAAGCTTGAACCCATTTACAAAGACCTTCGTGAAAAACACGAAATGGAAGAAGCAGTTAACGTATAAATTACAAAAACATCGCATCACAGGATGCGATGTTTTTTGTTGTATACTCTTGTTTTACCGCACCTTTTCTGCTATACTTTATTATGTATTTTTATATTAAATTTTCGGAAGTGCGAATATGAAGAAAAAAAGCAAATTTATATATAAAAGAGTGGTTTCTCTGACTCTTGCTATGTGTTGTTTTGTATCGGTTTTTGCCTTTTCATCCTGTAGTATTTTAGAAAAGGATGCGGCACTAACCATAAATAACACTAAAATCAGTAATGATGTTTTCACCTATTTCCTTGACCTTGCACTTGTAGAGGAAGGTGCTAACGCATCTTACGAAACCCTTGTTAATAAGGCAACCACTCTTGCAGGTACTTATTACAAAACAAACTCTCTTTTCCATACCTACAAATTATCCCTTTCGACTGCCCAAAAGGCGGCAGTTTCCGAAAAGGTAAATGCTATATGGGGTATTTACGGCGATTATTACACAAATATCGGTATTTCAAAGGAAACACTAACCAAAGTTTATACCGCCGATGCCTACCGTGACGCTTTACTTGTGCATTATTATGGCGAGGGCGGTATTGAGGAAATACCCTCCAGCAGACTCTACGCAAACTTCAAGAGCAACTATCTTGTTTTTCAGGTAATTACAGGTTATTTCACCGAAACCGACACCGCAGGTAACACCATAAGATTAAATAAGAACGATACAGAAACCCTCGTTCTTAAATTCCAGAATATGTCCGCAATGGTTAATGCGGGTGAGCAGACTATGGAAGAAGCCGCCGATTATCTTACCCAAAGCGGATATCCCGGCTCCGTACAAACTGTTGTGCTTCACAAGGATGATAATTCATCATACCCCGAGGGCTTTTTCGCAAAAGTTCAGAGCATTGACTCACGTTATGCGGCAATTATCGCCTCAAACGACTATATCTTCCTTGTATTAAAAGGTGAGGCAGACGTTAACAGTTCTTTTTACACAGACAAAAAGACAGAAATTATCAAAAACCTTGTAGGCAACAGTATTGATCAGACCATTGAAGCTGCCTATGAGCTTAATACTCAGATTTCACACTCTACCGCAAAAGGCTATTACACGTTGATTATCGAAGAAAAGGGTGCTTAATATGAATTCGGTTATTGAAAATATATTATCCCGACAAACTATCCGCGAATACACCGACGAGCAGGTGCCCGACGAATTACTCGACGTAATTCTCAAATGTGCCATTCGTGCTCCAAGCGGAAGGAATACTCAACCCTGTCATTTAAGAGTACTCAGAAACCGTGAAAAACTCGAGGAAATGAACAAGGATTTCAAGGACATAGTGGGTTGGGACACTCCTGCTTATACGGGTTGGGATATCCGCCCTGTTTACCACAACGCCCCCACGTTCATCTTCATTTTTGCGAAAGATAAGTCAGATATGGCGGCAGGACTTATGGCGGAAAACATCGCCCTTGCGGCTCACTCTTTAGGGCTCGGCTCTTGTATGATAGGCTCTTTAGGTGGTCTGTTTGACAACCCCGGAGGTGCAAAAAAAAGGAAAGGAATTCTGGGTGTCCCCGAAGATTGGCAATTCCTTTTAGGAATGACTTTAGGATATCCTAACGAAAAACCGCCTTTTAAAGACAGAGAAGACGGACACATTAAATTTATTGGATAAGGATATTTATGAATTATTTTGCAGGAAATTATGACGTTGCAGTTATAGGTGCAGGTCACGCAGGTATTGAAGCCGCTCTTGCCAGTGCACGTCTTGGCGCTTCAACGGTTGTTTTCACCGTTAACCTTGACTGGATAGGCAATATGGCGTGTAACCCCTCCATCGGTGGCACGTCAAAGGGTCACCTTGTACGTGAAATAGACGCTTTGGGCGGTGAGATGGGCAAAGCCGCAGACAAGACACTTATACAAAGCCGTATTCTCAATTTAGGTAAAGGTCCCGCTGTACATTCTTTACGTGCACAGATTGACCGCCGCGAGTACACACAATATATGAAGCATTGTCTTGAAATGCAGGACAATCTTGATATGAAACAGGCAGAAATCGTTTCACTTAAGAAAAACGAGGACGGTTTGTGGGAGTTTACAACAATGCTTGAGGCTACCTACACCGCAAAATGCGTTGTTATTGCAACAGGCACATTCCTTAAAGGCAAGGTTTTTGTAGGTGATGTTTCTTACGAAAGCGGCCCCGACGGTATGTTCCCCTCCAACAAGCTTTCCGATTCTCTTAACGAACTCGCCGTTCCTTTAAGACGATTCAAAACAGGTACTCCTCCAAGGGTAAACAAGCGAAGCGTTGATTATACGGGTCTTGAGGAGCAGGTCGGCGACGAAGAAATTACACCATTTTCATTTGAAACTCCTGAGGGTACACTGGAAAACAAGGCTATCTGCCATATTACATACACCAACGCGGACACAAAACAGGTTATACTTGATAATCTTCACCGCTCCCCTCTTTACTCCAAAAAAATTGAGGGTGTGGGTCCCCGATATTGCCCAAGTATTGAAGATAAGATTGTCCGCTTCGCAGAAAAAGGCAGACACCAGGTATTTATTGAGCCCTGCGGTCTTGATACGGAAGAACTTTACTTACAAGGTCTTTCATCGTCACTTCCCGAGGACGTTCAGTTAAAAATACTCAAAAGCATAAAGGGTCTTGAGAATGTTAAGGTTATGCGTAACGCTTACGCTATTGAATACGATTGCGTTGACCCCCTTGCATTAAAATCAACACTTGAATTCACAAATCTTGAAGGACTTTATGGTGCAGGTCAGTTCAACGGCTCATCGGGTTACGAGGAAGCCGCTGCACAGGGTCTTATTGCAGGTATCAATGCCGCAAGAAAGGTTCAGGGAAAAGAGTCCTTCACCCTTGACCGAAGCACATCTTACATCGGCACACTTATTGACGACCTTGTTACCAAGGGTTGTAAAGACCCCTACAGAATGATGACTTCCCGTAGCGAATACAGACTTATTCTACGCGAGGATAACGCGGACTTACGTCTTACCGAAATGGGTTATGAGCTCGGTCTTATAAGTCAGGAGCGTTACGACAAGCTTCAGGAGAAAAAACGTCTTATTGAAGAAGAAACCGAAAGAGTTCCAAGAGTTACCATCCCTCCCGCAGAGGAAC
>JAZRFO010000275.1:0-1590 GCA_045643685.1 Acutalibacteraceae bacterium | reverse complement strand
CTTTAAAGGCCTCGATAAGCTCTTTCGCCTGAAAAGAACCGCCGTATTCACCAAAATAAACCACTTCATTTGGGAATTCCTTAAGATAATTTTCAAAATCTTAATACTTGTTCACCTACAACATCCCTTTCTGACAAGTTTAAAATAATTTAATCTATTTTATCATATTTCTCTTAAAATGTCCACTGATTTTTTAGATTATTTTCCTTTTTACGAATTTATGTCTTAATGACTAAAATTCACCATTATTAAGGTGTAATTTTTGTTAAAAATTACGTATTAAATATTGCACCCAACCACTTGACATTCCTATATTATTATGCTAACATACTAGATGCCTACCAATTTATTACACTATATGTGGTTATTCGACTGAATATGCACACAATAAAGTGTTATTTACTTAATAGATTACGGCAAATTCTGTATACCGTTTTATGCGCCCAGTTTTAGCGGTATATTTTTTATTTATGGGCAGAAAGGGAATGATACTATGTACAATTACGAACAGTGGAACGGCTTTAGCGGCCGCATCTGGAAGGAAGAAATCAACGTAAGAGACTTCATCCAGAATAACTACACTCCCTATGAGGGGGATTCATCTTTCCTTGAAGGAGCTACAGAAGCAACAGATAAGCTTTGGGGAATTCTTCAGGAGCTTCAGAAGGAGGAGCGTGCCAAGGGCGGTGTTCTTGATATGGAAACATCCGTAGTTTCTTCATTGACTGCCTATGGTCCCGGATATATCGGTGAAAACACTAAGGAACTTGAAAAAGTAGTTGGTTTGCAGACAGATAAGCCCCTTAAGCGTGCTTTCATGCCCTTCGGCGGTATTAAAATGGCTGAAAAGGCTTGCGAAACAAACGGCTATACTCCCGATCCTTCCCTTCACAAAATTTTCACAGAATATTGTCGAACACATAACCAGGGTGTTTTTGATGTGTACACCCCCGAAATGAAAAAAGCAAGACACAACAAGATTATTACAGGTCTTCCCGATGCTTACGGTCGCGGACGTATCGTAGGTGACTACCGCCGTGTTGCTCTCTACGGTATCGACACTCTTATCGAAGAAAAAATGAATGACCTTAAGAACACAGGTTGCGGAGATATGCGTGACGACAAAATCCGTCTGCGCGAAGAGCTTGCACTCCAGATTAAGGCCCTCAACGATATGAAGGCAATGGCTGAAATCTACGGTTTTGATATTTCAAAGCCCGCTACAAACGCACGCGAAGCTGTTCAGTGGTTGTACTTTGGCTATCTTGCAGCTATAAAGACACAGAACGGTGCCGCAATGAGCGTAGGCAGAATTTCTACATTCCTTGACATTTATATCAAGCGTGATATGGATAAGGGTATCCTTACAGAATCCGAAGCACAGGAGCTTATCGACCATATGGTTATGAAATTCCGTATGGTTAAGTTCGCAAGAGTTCCCTCCTACAACCAGCTCTTCAGCGGTGACCCCGTCTGGGCTACACTTGAGGTTGGCGGTATGGGTGTTGACGGCAGATCAATGGTTACAAAGAGTGACTACCGTTTCCTTCACACACTCGAAAATATGGGACCCTCTCCCGAACCGAACCT
>JAZRFO010000274.1:0-7613 GCA_045643685.1 Acutalibacteraceae bacterium | reverse complement strand
GGCGTTGAGTTTTTCCAAATCTGCTTCGTTTTCAAACAAAGTGCTTTTCTTATTATTTTGAAGATAGTATCTGGCGGTAAGTATGGCAAGATTTCTTATGCCTCCGCCTGAGCAAAAGCCCTCAAAGGAGCCTTTTTTACCATAACCCTCGGGTCCTGTTTGAGCCAGTCGTATATGCCCAACCTCACCTGCACCGTCGTTGGTTCCACTATAAAGTTTCCCGTCAAGAATAAGCCCTGCACCCATACCCGTGCCGAAGGTGAGGAAAACCACATTGTTGTAGCCCTTACCTGCACCAAAACGCCACTCGGCAACGGCACAGGCATTAGCATCATTATGGAGTATGCATCTCACCCCGAAATGGCAGGATAAAATATCCCTTATGGGAACATTATCCCAATCGGGAAGGTTGGGCGGACAGTGAATTGTGCCCGTTTTACTGTTAAGCGGTCCACCGCAACTTACACCCACGCCGATTAAATCCTCTTTTGAAATACCATTTCTTTCAAGAATTTCGTCGCCTTTTTCGATGATTTCAGCAATGATTTTTTCATATCCCCTATTAACATCCGTAGGGAATTTTATTTTATCAATAATAAAACCCTCGGTATTTTTCGTAAGCTCACCCTTACCGAGAATTACGGCACATTTGGTACCGCCTATATCATCACCTAAAGAATACATAATATCACCTGATATTTATTTTCAGGTTTATAATAACAAAAATATCCCATTACTTCAAGAATATTATTTTTTACTGTGAAAAGTTTCTTCGCCTATTCTTCTTATAGTAACATTGACATTCAGACTGGTTATACTGTTTTTAAACTCATTATCCCAATTGTTTTTTAGTTTTTCGTATTCTTTATTATCGTAAAGATACAAACGTCTGCCGTATCTTATGCCGTCACCGCCGTGTTCACTTTGTAATGCAATTATGGTATTTTCTGCCGTCTGAGCTATAGCCCCACCTGCAGCACCTTTTATTTTCTCCATAAAATCATCGTCTGTACTGAAAAAGTGAGCACCGCCAACTTCTTCAAGGTCGCACACAACGTCAATATTCAGTTTATAGTGTAATCTGCCATTTTCCTTAAGAATTTTATAATGAGTTTTACCCTTTACAATAACGAAAGTGGCTTTTTGTCCGTTTGGTAAATCGGCACTTATAAATCCCTCGCGTATATTATTGTCAAGAAACGCAATTCCCTTTGCATCGCCAGAGGATAGATACATACAAAAGCTTTCGTCCTTGTCAAAAAGAGCGCATCCGTCCAGAGAAAAATCCTGATTTTCACCGTTTTTCTGCACACTTACCGCAGGAATACAGAGGAAAGTCGTATCATCCTTAACTGTGTTTATCGCATCAATAATACGAACCCGCGGCACAAGGGATTGCTCGTAGCTTGACTCCAACATTTTTTCAAGAATTTTACTTTTCACAGTATCCGTAAGAAGTTTTGCTCTTATAACCTCCTCGGCTTTACCACCTTTGGCAACACAAAGAAGTTGTGAGGCTCTTGAGTCGTAATTACGTTCAAAAAAATCAAGCACGTCCGTTAGGTTTCTTTGTGCGGTGGTTTCACCCAATACTATCACCCTGTTTTGTGCATAAAATGGCTTGTTACCGCTTTTTGTAGTAAGTTTCATTAAAGCGGAAGCTACGGACTCCCCTGTGGCATTATATATTTTGGTTTTATTTTCTGCGGAGGAATCACCGCTTGGTGAACCGCTTTGTTCGTTATTGAGTATTTCTACAGTAACCTTATATCCCTCTTTACTGACGTCAATACCTATCCCCTGAATTATCATTAAATCCGACAATTCCGTACCTGCTTTTTCACAGGAGGAAAAACTGCATAATGCTAAGATGCATAAAATAATCAAGCTAATTGTTCGGGATGTTTTTCTCATAGGGTTTCACCTTTTTAAAGTATATAATCAACGCTACTGGTAAAATTAACACAGGCACAACGTAAAGAGCGATAACCAATGGAGTGTAGGACATAAAATTAAAGCGTTCGAGGTTTCCGGAAATAAAACTTAGTAAAATACTTACTACCCCAATGCACACACCTGTAATAATCTTGCGTGATATTTTCGGTAATATAAAGTTCAGGCAATTCACCACACCAAGGAAATACAGGCTAACCTTTTCCACAATACATAAAATCCATATTGCGGTTTCAAGAGCATCCATTCTTTCCAACAAACCGAACTCTGCAAGGGTTACGGCGGTGTAAGTGGGAAAAAGCTGAGTATCTGCAAATGCACCGAGAGTGCCTATTGTAAAGAACAAAATAAAAATAAAGGTAATTCCGCTTAAAATTGACCATATAATATATGATTTTGCTATTTTGCCCTTAATCTGAGGCAAAAACAACATAATTATTCCGATTTCTGCACCCTGCAAAGCGAAATACACGCTATCATAAAAAAATCTGCCGAAGCCCTGTTCCATAAGGGGTGTAAAGTTCAGTAAATCCACGTCTTTCCACAGAGATACCATAACAAAGCCCGTAGCGCCCACAACTATTGCAGTAAAAATCACCGCCGCCCTCGACAAGGAACCCAACCCCAAAAGCGAAAGCAACCCGCAAACTATTACTAACGCCACTATAAAAAGGGTCATATCCGTGCCGGGGAAAAGTTCGGAACTTGCGAACAAATCGAACCTTGCCAACGCTCTCAATATAGCTACAAAATAGACGAGGGCATAAATTCCCGCTATTATTTTAAAAAATATTTTTTGGGAGTTGACCTTTAAGCCTGACTGATTTTTTTCTTTAACTGTTTTAAAAACAAAAAACGTGGGTATTGCAACAATTATGCTTATTACAATAAAGGCAATGGGGCGTAAAAGGGAATCCGTCTGTGAAATGCTTATACCCCTGGATGAAATATACATAAAAATACTGCTCAGTATCGAAAGATACAGCACAGAAAAAAATTGCGGTGCACTGACACGTGATTTTGTCATAATAATCCTTTATTTCCTTACAGAATTTATATCGAATATATTTTTGCCTAATTTTTCCATACTTATACGCACAATGGAATCACGCAACAATGTTTTTTCAAAAGGTGTAATTGGTGACAGGAAAGGTACGGAGTAATCCGTCATAGATGCAAGGCTTATAACAAGTGCCGCCGCCCCTATCATAATTCCGTAAAGACCCGTAGCACCACCTATTAAAATAAACACTATTCTCAGTACCGAAATGGGTTGGTACAAATGAGACGAAACAAGGGAACAAATTGCCGTCATAGCCACAACTATGAGCATGGGAGCCCCTATAAGACCCGCCGTAACCGCCGCATCACCTATAACGAGAGCACCCACAATACTTACTGCATGACCTATGGATTTTGGCATACGAAGTCCCGCTTCCCTTACAGTTTCGTAAACGAAATGAATAATCAATGCCTCTAAAGTAAGGGTGAAAAGGGTGTTGCTTTCCATAACCACAATGTTATAGAGCATATCGTCCGGTAGCATTTCCTGATGAAAAAGACCAACGGACACAAAAACACCCGGCAAAAATACACTTATTAAAAAGGAAAGAAACCTTACCGTACGCATAAAAGTAGCATAAAACGGACGATTCACGTAATCGTCAAGGGTCTGGAAATTTTCGATAAAAAGCCGTGGTACAATAAGTGCAAAGGGTGTGCCGTCAATTAATATACCGATTTTACCTTCGCAAATTTTTGCCGCAAAGGTGTCGGGGCGCTCTGTTTGTCCCACCATAGTAAAAAAGCTAAGTCTTTTTGTATCAAGGACTTTGCGAAGATACCCCGCACCAAGAACAGTATCCATATCAATACTTTTAAGGCGTTCTTGTACGCTTTTGAGCACATCTTCATTTACTCTGCCCTTCATATAGCAAAGAAGTATTCTGGTCTTACTCTGTGCCCCAAGCTCCTGCATTTCTATGGTGAAGTTTGGTGTGCAAAGACGTTTTCTTATAAGTGTAAGATTGGTTTTAATATTTTCTGTAAAGCCCTCCCGTGAACCGAACTCCTGAACGTCGGTATCGGGCTCGTCAATGGATCTTTCGGGGATTTGTTGCACACCGAAGATAACACATTGTGAAAAGCCCTCTACAAAAATAAGCAGAGTACCTCTTAAAAGCATATCCACCGCCGTATCAAGGCTTGTCTGTTTTTGTTGCTCGGTACCGCATATAATATTGTCGCAGATAAATTCCAATTCATTGCCCTCGGGTAACTTTCCCTTATAACTAAGCAATGGTCTTATGGCGTTGTCGGCTATTTTCTGCGAATTACAAAGTCCGTCGCAATTGGCAAAAACCACGCATTTACCTGCACAGTAGCCTTTTTTTACAACAATATCGAAACTTCCCTTAAAAGCCTCTTTAATAAGTCTGCCGTTTTCAACTGCATTTTCACGCACATTACCAAAAGTGAATTCACTTACGGTATCCACGTTTATAAACATTTCTTTATTTTCTTTCATTCAATCACCTGTTCAGTTTTGTTTTTTCCTTTTTTGGAAGTAATATTCAATTATTTTCGGGTTAAAACAAAAATGGTGAAAAAATATGATTTCAGTTATTATAAGAACATTTATCATTTATTGCCTTGTTACATTTTTTATGAGGGCAATGGGTAAACGGCAATTGGGCGAGCTGCAACCCGGTGAGCTTGTTATCACCCTTTTAATATCGGAAATAGCAACAAACCCCATTGTGGATAACACTCTGCCACTTCTTAACTCCCTTATTCCACTAATGCTCCTCGCAGGTTTTGAAATAATAACCTCGGTAATAGAAATGAAGAGTGTGCGTTTCAGGTATTTGGTTGACGGCAAACCCGTTACGGTTATACGAAACGGAGAACTTGATCAGAAGAAACTGAAAAAGCTACGATTTACCATAAATGACATTCTTGCCGCTCTGCGACAGAAGGATATTTTTGATATAGAGGATGTTGAATACGGTGTCGTGGAAACTAACGGCACTTTTTCAGTGCTTTTAAAACCCGAAAAAAGAAATTCCACTCCCCAAAATTTTGACAGACCCGAAAAAGATACGGGTATGCCCTGCCCTGTGATTGTTGACGGAAAAATTATTGAAACAAATTTTGAGGATTGTTTTGTAACCCTAAAGGAAGTTAAATCCAAATTAAACCACGAAAAAATTGAGCAAAAAAACGTTCTGCTTATGACCGTGGATAAAGGAAAAAATTACTGTATTATATTGAAGAAGGAATGTTAATGAAGCGTTTTATATTGGCAATAAGTCTTATTGTGGTTGCTGTTGTAATAAGCATTATTTCACTGGTAGCAATTGAAAAAACCAATGAAAAAATGTTCTCGGAAATAGACAATATAGTAAAATATGCAAATGAAGATAACTACACTGCATTAAATGAAGCAGTAAAAAAAACTACCGAACAATGGGAAAAGGAAAAGCCCTTACTGAATATTTTAATAGGACAACAGGAAACAAACGAAATAACTGATAATCTGAGAATGATTGAGTTTTTTGCCAAAGAAGGAAATAAAGAATCATTGCTTCTGTATATTTACGAATGCAAAACCACTATGGAAAGAATAAAAGCCACAAACGAACCGTCTTTCAGTACAATTCTTTAACACATTATTAATCGGTCTGAATATGATATACCGAGAGGACTGATTATAAATGACTGACAAAACAATTTTAATTCTCGGCGGTGACAACCGTTCACTTTATTTAGGTGAATATCTTGAAAAACAACATTACCGCGTTTGCTACTATGCTTTTAATCAGGCAGATTGCTACGAAAACCTTACGGATGCCGTAAATGATGCCGATTTCATAATACTCCCCCTGCCCCTTACCCGTGACAGAGTAACTCTTAATTCCGTGCTTTTTGACGGCACCGTGCCCCTTAGTGACATATATGCCCTGTCGGTTTCGGGTAAAATGTTCTTTGGCGGTCAGATGCCTAAAAGCTTTTGTGAAGAGCTTGAAGCAAGGGGTGGAGAGTGGTGCGATTATATGCTACTCGACGAACTTGCTATATATAATGCCGTTCCTACTGCGGAGGGGGTTATAAAGGTTCTTATAGAGGAATTACCCATTACCATTCACGGAATGAAATGTGCCATAACAGGCTATGGTAGAGTTGGTAAAATCCTCGCACAGACTCTTAAATCTTTAGGCGCGGATGTTACGATTTTTGCCCGTAAGCAAAAGGATTTTGCCGATGCCTTTACCAAAGGTTTTACCCCTAAAGACTTCAAGGAACTTTCGGCGGATTACCATGATTTTGATGCACTCATTAACACCGTTCCACAGAAAATTTTAGGTGAAAAAGAACTCGACAACATAAATCCCGAGTGCGTTTTAATAGAAATTGCCTCCGCACCCTTTGGTATAGATTTTCAGAGTGCAAAAGAGAGAGCCTTCAACGTAATAAAAGCAGGTTCACTCCCCGGTAAAGTTGCCCCTAAATCTGCCGGTGAAATAATCGGTCGCTCAATATTACCAATAATAAGAGCGAGGGGGTCAACAGATTGAAAACAATCGGCTTTGCTGTATGCGGTTCATTCTGTACATTTAAAACTATTTTTGAAGAAGTGAAAAAACTAAGAAATCTTGAATATAATATAGTACCCATAATGTCCGAAAACTCTTACACCCTTGATACACGCTTCGGCGATGCGGCATACTGGCGCTCATATTTCAAGGAAATAACAGGAAATGAAATTATACACACAATTCCAAAAGCAGAACCCATAGGCCCAAAAAAACTTCTTGATGCATTGGTTATTGCACCCTGTACGGGTAACACATTGGCAAAACTTGCCTGGGGCATTACTGACACCTGCGTAACTCTTGCAGCAAAGGCACATTTACGCAATAACAGACCGCTTATAATTGCACCCTCAACCAACGATGCTCTTGCCAATGCGGCTAAAAACATCGGTGCTTTGCTTAACTACAAAAACATTTATTTTGTACCCTACGGTCAGGATAGCTTCTTGGGAAAACCCAACTCTATGGTAGCAGATTTTTCACTTATTCCCGATACTCTTGACTGTGCCTTCAAGGGGACTCAACTTCAACCCTTAATTTTATCTCCACAATAATGTATAAAGCATCTTTAGTCTCATACAATAATGGTAAAAAATGCAAAAAAGTATTTACAAAAAATGAATATTAATATATAATTAAGTTCATAAAAGGGAGTAACTCGTACCCGGTGGTATGGTATCGCTCGTCATTACGGCAATTGCCCGACGATACCTTAAAGAGTGAGACTTTTACCGCACTTACCGGTAAAAGTCTTTTTTTATCCCTTAAAAAAGAAAGGAAATGGATGCAAATGAAGCACTATCTCGAATCTGCAGAAGCCGTATTTTCAGAAGTAAATTCCTCTGAAGCAGGTCTTAGTTCTGCAGAAGCTGCCGCAAGACTTGAAAAAAACGGTAAAAACAAACTTGCAGAAGCTAAAAAGGATTCTACTCTTAAAAAGTTCTTCGACCAGATGAAGGACCCTATGATTATTATCCTTATTATTGCTGCAGCAATTTCAGCTGTAACCGAATATTTTGAAGCAACTGCAGCTGGACACAGTTTCTTCCCCACAGACACAGTTAT
>JAZRFO010000273.1:0-7242 GCA_045643685.1 Acutalibacteraceae bacterium | reverse complement strand
GTTTACGTCTTCTTCGGGTTTTAAAAGGACAATAAATGCTGTGATAATTGCACCTGCAATAAATCCTGTAAAATATTCCCAACAACCCCAGGCGTAGAAGAATTCGGGAAGATACGATTCATTTAACATATGGTATCCGCCATTGCCGAAGTAGAAGAATAAATCTGCAACAGTAATACCTATCGCAAAAGCGGAGCACACAACGGCACCTGTTTTAGCAGCGATTTTATCTTTTAAGATAAAACGTGTTGCTATAATTGAGGTTAATGCTTTTATTGCGGATGTAATAGCCTCAATGGACTGGAAATAGTTTCTACCGCCCTCAATTTTTTTAGCCCATGCAACGTCTTTGAAATGGGATAAATATACCTTATAGGCACTGCCGTCAATTTCCGAAATGGCAAGACCCTTTTCAAAAACTTCGGCAGCTTCTGGTTGCACCGCATTTAAAATGAAAGGGGATATAAATGCGCTTGCAATTAAATCCGTAATATAGAATACGGCTAAAAGTATAATAAAATGGCGTAACTTCCACTCTTTGGCACTAAAACTTTTGCCAAGCATAATTCCGAAAAGTGAAGCAAGACCAAAGCCTAAGCACAACATCAGGAAAACCGCAGAACCCACGGAAGTATATGTAGTTTCCAAGCCTAAGGATAAATCCTCGGGTTGATAAATAACACCTGTAATCTGTTTAAGAAGCGTACCCCAACCGGGTGTTGTAAACATAAAGGCTATGGATATAAGGGCAATATGCTTTAAATCGAGTTTTTGCCTTGTGCCCTTTATTAAAACAATAAAAAGGGTGTATACAAATCCTGCATTTAAAAGTCCCCAGGATGAACCCCAACCGTGCTCACCGCGTACCCGCCACAAAAGACCTAAAAGCAGAGCACCCATAAGAATAGTAATTATGTTTTCTGCAACACTTTTCTTTTTCAATAAAACCACCCTTTCCGAGAGTATGATTTTATTATAAAACAAATTGATTTAAAATCAACTACAAAAATGCGCTAAATTTTCTGAAAATAATTGTTTTTTTTGATTTGTCGTGATATTATATTTCTCGCTTTTTAAAATATATAAAAGAAAAGAGGTTTTGTGAAATGTGGTTCTGGTTTTCCATAATCGCACTCTTTTGTTGGAGTGGTTCCGATTTGTTTTCAAAAATCGGTTGTGCCGATAAAAGAGATAAGTGCAGTCATTTTAAGATGGTCACCGCTGTTGGTGTAGTAATGGGTATCCATGCTTTGTATGAGATATTCGTCAAGGGCGTACCTATAGACTTTACCTCTATTCTTACATATTTACCCGTAAGTGCATTGTATATCCTCTCTATGACAATTGGTTACGTTGGTTTGAGGTATATTGAACTTTCAGTTTCTTCACCCATCTGTAATTCATCGGGCGCCATTGTGTCAGTTCTTTGCATTGTAGCCCTTGGGGATAGATTTGATGTACCTGTTTACATCGCTATTGCTCTTATTTGTGCAGGTGTTATCGGTTTAGGCTTCGTTGAAGCAAGAGAGGATGACGACCTCAGAAAACGTCGTCAGGAAAAGGCTAACTACAAGTACTCGAAAAGTGCCCTGGCAATCGTATTGCCCCTTCTTTATTGTATTCTTGATGCACTTGGTACATTTGCAGACAGTATTGTTCTTGAAACACTTGACGAAGATGTTGCCAACGTTTCTTATGAGCTTACATTCCTTGTTTGTGGTATTGTTGCATTTATTTATGTTAAATTTATTAAAAAGCAAAAGTACTTCCCCAAAAAAGAAGCTCCCAAATACGTTGGTGCTATCTTTGAAACTATAGGTCAGTTTGCTTATATTTATGCTCTTGCAGATGAAGAACACGTTGCAATGTCCGCACCTATTATCTCTGCTTATTGTGTAGCATCCGTTATCTGGGGCAGAATTTTCCTTAAAGAAAAACTTTCAATAAAACATTATATAACAATTGCAGTTGCTGTAGCAGGTATTGTTATTTTAGGTGTTTACGATATCTAATGAAAGAAGACGGTTCCTTTGAACCGTCTTCTTTATTTTATATAGCTTTTATTTTATAAACCTTAACTCCGTGAGCCGGAACTGTGGCAACAATATCGTTATCAAGAACTTCTGTGGTCTTTTCCCATATATCTGTAACTTCATAAGTTTTTGTGATGGGTAAATCAACGTAAACCTCATTGTGAAGTTTTGTAAGATTCATTGACATCTCTTTGGCGGTGTTAGATTTATTAAGAAAACAAAGAGCCAATTCTCTGTTTTCAAGAGGTTTAACAAGAATATCCTGTAAACCATTTGTGTAAATGCGTTTTGCCTGTAAACCACGTTTGTCCTGGTCAATAGCAATAAGTTCTTTGTTTTTGAGTATTTCAAGGACTTTATTATCCGATTGTGCACTTCCGTCGGGGTTGATAAACTGCCTTATATCATTACCCAAAATAAGTGGAGCCGCCATCATACACCAGAGTGAGAAATGAGTGCGGTTTTCTTCCACTGTAAGGTTTCCTACACCGACTTCAAGCATATCGGGGTCATTCCAACCGCCGGGACCTGCATTTTTATAAAGGCGTACATTAACCTCGTAAATACCTATCATAGAAAGCCAATGGGGCTTTATATCGGGTGTTGTACGCCAAAGGTTACCTGCTTTTGAACCCCATTTCCAGGGTTTATTTAAACCCCATTCGCATATTGAGTAGCAGATTGGTTTTTCTTCTGTGTTATTTTTTTGAGCAAATTCCTTTGTAGCGCGTTTAAGTTCATAGCCCATATTGGTGTACTGACGTTGTGCAGAATCCATTCTGTTGGAAACAGGGTTATAAAAACGCAAGGTGTTAACACCTTTTTTTAACCCAACAATTATCTGAAGTCTGCCGTCAGGTGTGAAACCTTTGGATTCGGGGAAATAGCAATCGTATTCTTTTTCGTTGTTAACCTTACAAACAAGGAACTTTTTACGGTTGCCACCTTTTCTGAAAACTATTGTAACAGAGTATTCACCATCATCGGGTACGTCAATGGTATCAAACTCAAGTTCACCAAGACCACCACAAAGACCGCCTACAACGTAACCACCGTCAACCTTTGCGTCTTCAAAAACTTTGGCATCACCGATTGTTTTACCATGTTCTGCCTGAATTTCGATAAAATCGGGTTCGTTAACCTTGCCTACGTAAATTTTTATAAGCTCGGGTGCAATTGTGGGTATGACTTCATTATGGCAGAAGTCGTATTTGAAATATTCCACGCCCCATTCTGCAAGGGTGTCAGCGTCAATTGCTTCGTGATATAAACTAGCGGGAAGGTCCTCACAGGTGAGTGTACCATTGGAGGTGTAAAGACCAACCTTGAAGCCTAGTTTATTTATATCCTCAATAAGTGGCTTCATGCCGCGAGGAAAACGAGTAAGGTCACCCTGAAGTTTGCCGTCTGGGGTTCTCATTGAACTTTGCCAACAGTCGTCAAGGTTTACGTATTTGTAACCTGCATCAAGAAGACCTGTTTTCTTCATTGCCGTAGCCATATCCGTAATAAGATTTTCGTCAATTGTATTACGGAAGGTATTCCAGCTACTCCAACCCATAGGTGGAGTAAGGGATACACCATTATTATATTTTTCTTTATCCTGCACATGTAATTTTGTGGATGCAGCGGCTTTTTTTACAACACAGGCAGGACAGATATGCTTATCCTTTAATGTTTTGCCTATAAGCGCACCTGCGCCTACACCGGCACCTATACCTGCAAGTAAAGCGAGAGGTTTTATAAATTTCATATTATATCATCCTTTATTTCTTTTTTATCTTGCGTAACAAGGCAACGAGTCCTGTAATTGCTGCAGCACCTGCGGTAACTCCTGCGGCGGCGTAGCCTATTTTGTGCATTGCGATACTTTGCTTGTCAGTTATGCGTTTTTCAATAGGACCAAGGCAGGTTGACTTAAGTCCCAATTCTTTGAAATGATATATTTTTGAGTTTGCTTTCCAGGGGTCTTCTTCGTTTATTGTGGTTATTCTTATAGCGGAGCGGCAACCGTCTGTGTAACAACAAAAACCGCTTGTTTTATTCTGTCCCAACATAATGCCGTCCACGTAGCCTGTAAAGTCATTTGTATGGTCGTGTCCGAAAAATGCGGCAATTACGTCGCCTGTCTTTTTCCAACTTGCGAACTGACCACCATTGTAACAGGGGGAACAGGGACCTTCCCCAAGATAACCCTCAACACCATCCTTGAGCATATATTTATTTTTGTTGAATAAGTGGTGTCCCTCAACTGCACTAAAGGGGATTTCGTGGGGTTTGGCTTTTCTTAAAAGTTCGTATTCCTCAATAACGGGGGTGTGTTGGAAAAGTATTGCGGGTATAGTTTTGCCATTGTGTGAAATTTTGATTTCGGTAGCTTTTTTCTCGTACCATTCAATCTGGTCCTGATGCACCCAATCATAAACGGAAATATTTTCATCATCGCAACAGTTGTTGGAGTCAATAAACCAAAGGTTGAGAATATCCTCAGTACCGGCACTGTTTTTAACAAGTAAATTGCAGTTGAAATTACCGCGGGGACAGGAGGGGTCGTTTTCGCCTATACAGTTTTCGATTTCCTTATATGCATTTACAATAAGTTCCTCTTGTCCCTGGTCGTGTTCGTGATTACCCAAAACGTAACAGAAGGGGATGCCCGAGTCAATAACAGGCTTGAGAATTTCTTTCAACGCTTTCTTGTATTTTTGAAAGCCATCAGAATCGTCTTTGTGATTGAGTGTATCACCTAAAAGAACAATTAGGTCGGGCTTAAAGGCAAGTATACCCATTTTAACAAGATTATGCATATCCCTGCGTCGATTGATTTTATCGGGAGTATCAAGTTCAATGTTTTCGTGCAGGTCACCCAATGTCATTATTGTGAATTTACCATTATTAAATTCAAGTTGATTAATCAAAGTGTATCACCCATTCTTATAAAAAAACCGTCCGTGAAACGGACGGTTTAAAAATCAAAAATTATTCAGCAGCAACTTCAACTACGTCTTCAACAACTGCTTCAGCTTCTTCAGCTACGGGTGTTGCACCAACAAGCTGAGCATTGTAGCCGTCGATAAGTTTGTTGATATAAACGATTTTCATGATGTTAGCCACGAAGCTACCAATGAAGGGAATTAACTTCCAAATCATTATGAAAAGACCACCGTGCTTGATTTCTACGCCGTAATCGTCTGCTTTCTGGAACATTCTTTCAGCCATCTGATAGTTCCAGATAGGAACGTTGATACCGATAGAAAATACGTTGAGAAGAAGAACGAGGAAGTAGTTTGCACTATCTTTGTCGTCGCCATCGCAAAGTTTGTTGAGGTCCTTTGTCCATTTGTACCAGAAGAAGAAACGGAAAACACCGAGTGTTACAATGTTAAGGATAATGTACAAAGCAATATTTTTCTTTTTCATCATGATTGAGTTGCCTCCAATTACTTTTGAAGTATTAATGTTTTGGTGGATAAAATACCACCCTTTTACTGTTCTAATAAATAATACTATATTGAAACGGGAATGTCAATAAAAAACATATAAAAAAAGAAAGGAGCAAATGCTCCTTTCTATAGAAATCAGCTATTGAAAAGTGAAAGTTCGTCTTTTTTCTGTTGCTCTTTGTATTTTTCGAGTCTTGCTTTGATTTTTTCGGCAGGGTTGAGAAGATAACTTACGGAGCAATCGTG
Source organism: Acutalibacteraceae bacterium (assembly GCA_045643685.1). Taxonomy (GTDB): domain Bacteria; phylum Bacillota; class Clostridia; order Oscillospirales; family Acutalibacteraceae; genus DTU089. The sequence continues at coordinate 1,520 of JAZRFO010000273.1, read as the reverse complement.
ATTAAGTGTATCTATGATGAGTGAGCAATATTTACTCATATCAACTTCGAAGTACCAGGGCTTCTCAAGAAGCTCGGGTGTTCTGTAAACAAGGTTGGTGGTGAATACACCGTCAAGAATGCCGTTTGCGTAAGCCTTGTCAAACTCCTGAAGACCGTTACAGAAAAGACCGAAGCTTGTACATACGAAAATTCTGTTAGCCTTGAGTTCTTTAAGTTTTGTAGCAACTTCAATCATAGAGTCGCCTGATGAAATCATATCGTCGATGATAAGGCAGTCTTTGCCTTCAACGTTGTCACCAAGGAATTCGTGAGCAAGAATGGGGTTTCTGCCGTTTACAACTACGGAGTAGTCACGACGCTTGTAGAACATACCAAGGTCGATACCAAGAACGGTTGAATAGTAGATGCAACGACCCATACCGCCCTCGTCGGGAGAGATAACCATAAGGTGGTCGTGGTCAATTTTAAGGTCTTTGAAGTTTTTGGTAAGAGCCTTAATCATCTGGTATGTAGGAGCAACGTTTTCAAAGCCTTTAAGAGGAATAGCGTTCTGTACTCTGGGGTCGTGAGCATCAAATGTGATGATGTTTTCAACGCCCATATCTGCGCAAAGTTCCTGAAGTGCAATTGCACAGTCAAGTGATTCGCGTCTTGAACGCTTATGCTGTCTGCCCTCATAGAGCATGGGCATAATAACATTGATTCTTCTGGCTTTACCTTCAACGGCAGAGATAGCACGTTTGAGATTAGCATAGTGCTCGTCAGGAGAATAGTGGTTTTCGTAACCGTACATATTGTAGGTAATGCCATGATTGAAACAATCACAGATGATGTAAACATCGTAACCTCTTACTGTTTCGTGAAGAACACATTTACCTTCACCTGAACCGAATCTTGTGAAGTCCGCATCAATAATAAATGTGTCTCTCTGGTAGCCGTAGAAAGCGATAGTTGATTTGTGTTCACTTTCTCTTTCTTCACGCCATGATGTGAGATAGTTGTTGATTTTCTGTGCAAGCTCCTCGCAACCGGGGGTAGCGATAATACCGAGGGGGCCTACAGGGATAGTGTTGGGAATACCGAATGCATCTGCCACGACATTAACCTCCATTAAAAATATTCTTTTATAATTGTACTAATAATTCAAACGCTTTTCAAGTGAAATCGACAAAATAATCGGTTAGAATTTATTAGATTATATTGCAATCATTTTGTAAGATGTTACAAAAAAATAATTGTAGTACCCCACAAAAGGTACTACAACGAAAAATCATCTTTTGAAAATTCAACTGAAAAAGAGGGTGTTCTGGGTTCTCTTTTTAAAGGGTCATATCTGAATTTTCTGCATTTGGAGTGTAATTGCATAATACCACCCATTTTTCTGCATACGGCAACGCTACCATCGGGCGCAATTTCTGCGTGTTCACAACAGCCGCACTGAGGTTCAGTTTTACCTTTAAAAAGTTTCAAAGCCATTTTTACCACTCCTGACTAAGTTGGCGAGAATAATCCGAAATA
>JAZRFO010000272.1:0-5847 GCA_045643685.1 Acutalibacteraceae bacterium | reverse complement strand
TTCAGAAAGACCGATTTCCTCATTTTACCCGTAATTGAAAAGTTCCTTAAATCATAAGAAAAACCGCCCTTGAAGGGCGGTTTTTTTGCATTTTTCGTTGAAAACCTTGCTATATAATGCTATAATAAAATGTAAAAATATATTCGGGTGATATCTTTGAGTCTTAAGAAATGGGTCGTTTCTCCCTGCGACAGGGACCTTGCAGCCGATATTGCGGAAAACTGCGGTATTGAGCCTTTTGCAGCGTTTCTTCTGTGCGCCAGAGGAATGACGGACGAATTTGAAGTTGAGAGTTTTTTATACGACACAGATTTAATTGACCCCTTTACCCTTCCCGATATGGCAAAGGCTGTTGACAGAGTATCTCTGGCAATTGAAAATGGTGAAAGAATAACTGTTTTCGGTGATTACGATGCGGATGGTGTTACATCGACTGCGCTTTTGTATTCCTACCTTGTTTCACGGGGTGCTAATGTAGATTGCTACATACCTGACCGTGAGGGCGAAGGGTACGGTATGAATAACTGTGCTATTGACACTCTCAAAGAGCGTGGTACGAGCCTTATCATAACTGTTGATAACGGCATAAGTGCCATTGATGAAATTGAATATGCAAGTACCTTGGGGATAGACGTTGTAGTAACTGACCACCACAGGGTGGGCGAGGTGTTGCCTGAGGCAGTTGCAGTTGTTGACCCCCACCGTGAGGATTCACTTTGTGAGTTCACCGAGTGGGCAGGTGTTGGTGTGGCTTTTAAATTAATCTGCGCACTGGATGATAGCGACGGCTACGACCTTTTACAGGAATATGGAGACCTTGTGGCGTTGGGTACGGTTGCGGATATTGTTTCCCTTAAAGGTGAAAACCGCATTCTCGTAAGAAGTGGTATTGCCTTTATGAATGCTGCCCTTACTGAGGGTACCTTAAGAACGGGTCTTAAAGCACTTATGGATATTTGCGACCCATCGGGTATTATTAACTCGGGTAGTCTTGCTTTTCGCTTTGCTCCCCGTATTAATGCCGCAGGCAGAATGCAGAGTGCAAACAGAGCCTTGCAATTACTTCTTGCAGAAGATAAGGCGGAAGCAGAGGACATCGCACGTGAAATTTCCGATGCAAATACTCAACGTCAGAGTGTTGAAGGTGGTATTACCGAGGCGGCAATTGAAATTATTGAAAGCAACCCCCATATAAAATACAGTAAGGTTATAGTTGTAAGTGGTGAAAACTGGCATCAGGGTGTTATTGGTATAGTTGCATCCCGCCTTGTTGAAAGATACGGGAAACCCTGTATTGTTATATCGGAAGGTGAAAATGGTGCTAAGGGTAGTGGCAGAAGTGTTGAGGGCTTTTCCCTTTACGATGCTTTAAACTATTGCGAGAGTATGCTTACTCAATATGGTGGTCACGTTCTTGCGGCAGGTTTAAGTATAGATAACGACAAAATTGACGAGTTCAGAAAAATGATTAACGAGTACGCGGATACTATTCAAAGTGCGGTTCCCGTTCTTAATATTGACTGCAAACTCAATCCCTCATCAATTAATACGGATATTCTCGCTTCTGCAGAAATTCTTGAACCCTATGGTGCGGATAACCCCCAACCCCTTTTCGGGCTTTATAATATGGAACTTGTATCCGTTCAGGCAGTGGGTAATGGTAAGCATCTGCGTCTTAGCTTACGCAAAAACGGTTGCGGTATAAATGCGATTATGTTTTCTGTTACAATGGGTGAGTTTCCTTATGCCGTAAACGACAAGGTGGATTTGGCAGTTAAGCTTTCTACCAATGAATATATGGGTAAAACTCAGGTAAGTATACAGGTTAAGGATATCCGCCTTAGTGCATTTGACGACGTAAAGGTTATAGATTCAATAAATAATTACGAGGCTTTCTGTCGTGGTGATGAGTTGGATTCATCTGTTAAAAACACTATGGCGGTGGACAGGGATTTTTGCGGTAACGTTTACAGATACGTAAAAGGCAATAACGGTTGGCGATTCTCTGCAGAAATGCTTTGTTACAGACTTGGTCTTAGTGAAGATAAAATAATGAGCTGTAAAATTGCTCTGGACGTACTCAGTGAGTTGGGTATCATAATTTATAAAGAGGGGAAATATATATTACCCGACGAAAATGTAAAATCATCTTTGGATAATTCCGAGATTTTCAGACGTGCCACAAAGGTACGCGAATCACTTTGAAAGGGGTGAAAGTGTGGACGGAAATATGAGTGTTGAACTTATGTACAACGAACTCAGAGAACAGGCGGCGGCTCAGTTTAACGAGAAAGAGGTTGCCGTTATAGAACGCTCCTTTGAAATAGCTAGTCAGAGACATAACGGACAAAAACGTCGTTCAGGTGAACCATATATTATTCACCCTGTAGCAGTTGCAAAAATCGTGCTTGATTACGGTATGGACTATCAGTCCGTTGCGGCGGCTATGCTTCACGATACCGTTGAAGATACCGATTTGACTCTTGAAGAAGTAAATAAAGAGTTTGGAACTGAAATTGCCGCACTTGTTGACGGGCTTACAAAATTGGGTAAAGTTCCCCTTGATATTAAGGATAAAGAGGAACAACAGGCAGAAAACGTAAGAAAAATGCTTCTTGCTATGAGTGAGGATATACGAGTTATTATCATTAAACTCGCGGACCGTCTGCATAATATCAGAACCCTTAATTTCGTTGCACCACAGAAACGCAGGGATAAAGCCCTTGAAACTCTTGAAATCTACGCTCCCATAGCTCACCGTTTAGGTATCAGAGCCATTAAGGAGGAGCTTGAGGACAGAGCCATCAGTTTCCTTGACCCTATAGGCTACAGCGAAATTGAAGACGAACTTTCAAAACAGGGTAAATCCCATAATGAGTTCCTTGAAACTATTAAAAAGCAAATAGGCGAAAGGGTTCACGAGGTAGTACCCGAGGCAGCTCTTGAAGCCCGAATTAAAAGTGTACACGGCATATATCGTAAAATGTATATGCAGAACAAAAATTTCGATGAAATTTATGATATATACGCTGTAAGAATTATAGTTAACTCAGTTATTGAGTGTTACGACTGTCTGGGTATTATTCACGATATGTTCAAGCCCATTCCCGGCAGATTCAAGGATTATATTTCAACTCCCAAGCCCAATATGTATCAGTCACTCCATACTACCGTTATCGGTAAGGCGGGTATTCCCTTTGAAGTGCAAATTCGTACTTGGGATATGCATAAACGGCGGGAAATCGGTATTGCCGCCCATTGGAAATACAAATTAGGTCTTAAAGGTAAACAGAATATTGAAGAACGACTTGCGTGGATTCGTCAACTTCTTGAAACACAGAAAGAGGCGGACGACGTTAAGGATATCGTGCGTACTATTAAAAGCGATTTCGTAGCCGAAGAAGTTTTCGTTTTCACTCCCAAGGGTGACGTTATTGACCTTCCCTCAGGTGCTACGGTAATTGACTTTGCTTATGCAATTCACTCCGCCGTTGGTACAAAAATGGTTGGTGCCAAGGTTGGCGGCAGAATTGTACCCCTTGATTACAAGGTGCAAACGGGTGATATTGTTGAAATTCTCACCTCGTCACAACCGGGCAAAGGTCCCAGTCGTGACTGGCTCAATATAGTAAAAACAAGTAGTGCCAGAACTAAAATCCGCGCATGGTTCAAAAAGGAACGCCGTGAGGAAAATATTATCGAAGGTCGCACAGAGCTTGAAAGAGAAATCAAGCGTAACAAAATGCGTTTTACCGACGAGGAATATAAAACTCTTATTGAAACCCTTGCGGAAAGACAACATTGTGCAACAGTTGACGATTTCTATGCGGCTATCGGTTACGGTGGTATATTCTTATCAAGGGTTATGCCCTTTATAAGAGATGAATATAACCGTATTTCTTCCCTTAATCAACCCAAGGAAATCAAAGTTCAGGATAATGCTAAAACAACCAAACGTGCCGTGGGCGAGGGTGTTACGGTTGAGGGTATTGATAACTGCCTTATTAAACTCTCCCGTTGCTGTGCACCTATTCCCGGTGATGAAATTATCGGTTTCATTACTCGCGGTCACGGTGTATCAATTCATAAACGCGACTGCTCCAACGTGCCTAAGGATATTGTTTCCTGCGAGGAGCCGGAACGTTGGGTAAGCGCCCGTTGGCTTACAGGCAACTCTATGCAGGAATTCAAAGCAGGTCTTGCTATTCTTTGTGAAAGCCGAGTTGCTCTTATGGCAGACGTGGCTACACTTCTTGCAGATATGCGAGTTATGATTAATGCCATTAATACACGTGAGCTTAAGGATGATAAGGCTTACGTTTACCTTACAATTACCGTTAAGAGTACGGATTTCCTCAATGTGGTTATATCCAAACTCAAAAAAATCAACGGTGTTATTAACGTAACAAGGAGCAGTAACTCATGAAAGCAGTAATACAACGAGTTTTAAAAAGCTCCGTTAGCGTTGACGGTAACGTTGTGGGCAGTTCAGGCAAGGGCTATATGATACTCGTAGGTGTTGCCAAGGGCGACACAGAAAAACATGCGGATTTATTGGCTAAAAAAACCGCATCCTTACGTGTTTTTGAGGATGATATGGGTAAAATGAATTTATCCGTACTTGATGTTGAGGGTGATATTTTAGCAATTTCTCAGTTCACCCTTTGTGCCGATTGTAAAAAAGGTAACAGACCCTCTTTCACCCCGAGTGAAGAACCCGTACGTGCTAATGAATTGTATGAATTATACTGTCAAAAGCTTTCGAAATATGGTGTCAAGCGAGTAGAAAAGGGTGTTTTCGGTGCGGATATGAAAGTGGAACTTGTTAACGACGGCCCCGTTACAATCTGCTTTGATACTGATATCTGGAGTGTTTAAAATGTTTATTAAGACTCTTCCCATAGGTCCTGTAAATGCCAATTGCTATATAATCTGCGATGAAAATACAAAAATCGGTGCAGTTATTGACCCGGGTGATTTTACACCCTCTTTGTTAAAAGCCATTAATGACTTGGGTATGAAAGAATTAAAATATATTCTTTGTACCCACGGTCATTTTGACCATATTCAGGGTGTAAGCAGATTAAAAGAAAAATACCCCGGAAGTGAAATCTTAATCGGGGAAAAAGACTGTGTGGCACTCAGCGACAGTGCCGTAAGTCTTGCGTCATTTTTTGGAGCACCATTTTATCCCACAGTAGCCGACAAAGTTTTAAATGGTGGCGATAAAATAAGTTTTGGAGATATTACTTTTGAAGTTATAAGTGCACCCGGTCATACCGAAGGCGGTGTCATGTATTACAGTAAAGAGCAAAAGGCGATTTTTACAGGTGATACACTCTTTAAAGGCAGTATCGGCCGTACGGACTTTATCGGTGGCAGTATGACAGTGCTTTTAAACACATTGCAAAAAATCAAAAAACTTCCCGAGGACGTTAAAATATATAGCGGTCACGGTGAGGCAACAACAGTAAAACACGAAACAGAATATAATATGTATTTAAGATGAATTTATATTGTATATCACATAACTATTTGTATGAAACGGAAAAACTTCTGATGTTGTTTTTTCCTTTAGAAAAGAATACTGTTTTAAAAGAATTTGCGGAAGATTCGGGAGATTATTTCTACACTGAAATAATTAACACTGATGAAACCGTAACTTTCAAATCGGCTTTTTCATATAAAGGTGAAACTATTTCGGACGAAAAAAGTCTTAAAATAGAAAATGTTACTGACGAGGAATATGAGCTTTTGTCATTGGCTTATCCTTTATTGAAAAAACTTTGCGGTTTCGCACCCGGGTGGGGTATGCTAACAGGTGTCAGACCCTCTAAACTCATAATG
>JAZRFO010000271.1:0-3432 GCA_045643685.1 Acutalibacteraceae bacterium | reverse complement strand
GTGAAAAGCTTTGAAAAGGATGACGTTAGGTACAAGGATTATTTTCAGGATTTGGCTTATTACACCAATTCCTCCGTGTATTCCAGCACGATAGACACAGATTACGTCCGTGTTCATCATATTGATTTGGGTTGATAATGGTATATTTATACATAAAATATGAAATAAATTCAAAATATTGTTGAATATGTTTGCATTTTGTGTTAATATACTAATTATATTTTTTTGAAAGGGAGATAGTTATGGATAGTAATACAATTACAATTATTATAACTATTGTGGTTTACCTTGCAGGTATGGTTGGTATCGGTGCATGGTTTACCAAGAAAAATAAAAGCACATCGGACTTTTATCTCGGTGGCAGAAAGTTGGGTCCCTTTGTTACTGCTATGAGTGCAGAGGCATCCGATATGAGTAGCTGGCTCCTTATGGGTCTGCCCGGCGTTGCACTTATTGCAGGTCTTGCAGAGGCATCATGGACTGCAATCGGTCTTGCAGTGGGTACATATATCAACTGGCTCATTGTTGCAAAGCGTATCCGTATTTATTCAAACAAGATTGATGCGGTTACAATCCCCGAGTTTTTCTCAAAGCGTTTTGGTGATGATAAGGGTATGCTTAAGGTAATAGCTGCTTTAGTTATCATTATCTTCTTCATTCCTTACACAGCATCAGGCTTCGCAGCTTGTGGTAAGCTCTTTGAGTCAATCTTCGGCGTTCCTTATCTTACTGCTATGATTGTCAGCGGTATCGTTATCGTTATCTATACTGCTTTGGGCGGTTTCCTTGCTGCATCTACCACTGACTTCATTCAGTCTATCGTTATGACAATCGCACTTGTTGTTGTTCTTGGCTTCGGCATCAACTATGCAGGTGGTTGGGATGTTGTTTGTGACAATGCGAAGAATCTCGCAGGTTATCTTAACTTTACTGTTACTCATGGTGCAGGTAGTGTAAGTGAGGCTATTGCAGGTACTGCAGGAACAAAGCCCTACAGTGCACTTACAATCGCATCCACACTTGCTTGGGGTCTTGGCTACTTCGGTATGCCCCACATCCTTCTCAGATTTATGGCTATCGAAAAGGTTGAGAAAATCAAGCTTGCTCGTCGTGTTGCATCTATCTGGGTTGTAATCTCAATGGCAGTTGCAATCGTAATCGGTATCGTTGGCTACGGTGTTGTTAAGAGCGGCGCAGTAACAGGCCTCCAGGATAGCGAAAGAATTATCATTGAAATTGCTAAGACTATCAGCGGTGAGGGCATCGGTCTTGCAGTGATTGCAGGTCTTATCCTTTCAGGTATTCTTGCTGCTACAATGTCAACTGCAGACTCACAGCTCCTTGCAGCATCCTCAAGTATTTCTGAGGACATTATGAGAGCTGCTAAGGTTAAGGTTTCAGATAAAAAGAGAATGCTCGTTGCAAGATGTTCCGTTGTTGTTATTGCAATTATCGCAATGTTCATTGCAAAGAATCCTGACAGCAAGGTTTTCGAAATCGTTTCATTTGCATGGGCAGGCTTCGGCGCAACCTTCGGTCCTGTTGTTCTTTTCGCACTCTTCTACAAGCGTACAAACAAGTGGGGTGCACTTGCAGGTCTTGTGAGCGGTGCTATTATGGTATTCGCATGGAAATTCGGTATCAGTAAATTGGGTGGTGCATTTGCTATCTATGAGCTTCTTCCTGCATTTATTGTTGCTTGTGTTTTCATCCTTGTTGTATCACACATTACAAAGGCTCCCTCTGATGATGTTGTTAAAACATTTGAAGCAGTTAAAAAGGGCGAGGCTGAATAAAACAAATACAAAAAGTTACTCCTTGAGGTATGAGCCTCAAGGAGTTTTTTGTTTATTGGATATTTATTGTTCTGTTTTCATAATCAACTACAATCACATAACCCATTTCATTGAGTAAACCCCCTATTGAATGGTGGTCAATTATAAATTCACCATCAACAATTCTGTAAACAGTACCATCTGCCACACCGGGTGAGAGGGTAAGAAGATTTTCACCTTCACCATTTACCTTAAGTGTGAAGTTGTAGGGGTCTGTGTCAAGAATATACTTTTTGCCGTTTGCAGTAATCTGTGCTGTAGAATCAGATGTCCATATCATATCTGCATCATCACACAGCTCTTTAAGCACAGGCATAAGTGATATTTCTGCATACTTTTTGATTGGTGAAAAATCAACGTAAGCAGTATTCGAAATATCCTTACCCTTAACAATAAGGCGGTTGTTCTCATTCCTTGTAGGGGGATTGGGGTTTGAAAGAAGAGCATTGGGGTCATCGGGGCTTACAACAGGCTCCCAATAGCCGATTTCAGATTGAATTATCTCTTCCCCTTCGGGGGTGAGGGAATGACGCTCTGTTTCTGTAGGGATATAACTTTCTCCGTCAGATGCGGTGACTGTACCCGATGCGTGTTTTTCATAAAGTTGTACAGTTTCGTTTGTTGTGTTTTTGAGTGACGTGAACCCTATTCCCAGGGCGAGAGCGACAAGTGCGCAACAGGCGGCACCTGCCATTCGTATGAATTTTTTTGAGCCATAAACAGTGCTTCTTGTTTCAAGGTTTGCTTCGATTCGTGTTTTCAGGTGGGGGTCAGGGGTCACGGCTTCAAGACTTTTTTTAATATCATTTTTATTCATTGTCATAGTCCTCCAATTGTATTTTTAATAATTCTCTGCTTCGTTTTAATCGCATCTTAACTGCCGATTTACTAGTTTTCAGTATTTTTGCGATTTCCTCAACAGAGTAATCATTGTAGTAATAAAGTATCACTACTGTTTTGTACCTTGGGGGAAGAGCGATTATCTGCTTGATTACGTCCAGACGTGTGTCATCGTCCCTGGTTTGTGCAGGTATCTGCAGTTCGTCAATATCTGTTGGAAAGTTACCTGACTTTTTCAAGTGATTTATACACTTGTTGTGTGTAACACGTATAAGCCAGGCTTTGCGGTGCTCCTCACTTTTGAATTTTGGTGCATTTCCGTAAAGTGCGACAAAAACGTCCTGCAAAACATCCTCTGCGGAATATGTATCTCCAAGGTGCACATAGGCTATTCGGTACAGCATTTCTCCATATTGTTGATAAGTTCTTTCAAAGTCCATAGAGTTTTGCTCCTTTCACCTATAATACAACTGAGGCTGTTATTTGGTCACAAAAAATCGGACAGAAGAAAAATCTTCTGCCCGAAAATATTTTTGCTTAATCCCACTCCGCGCCTGTTACGGTGTCAAGATTGATACCCTTTGTATCGTGTGTTTTCTTGGCAAGTGTAATAAGTGCGGCTATAAATCCGGGAACTAAAAGACACAGTGAAATTATACCGATAAACTGATTTCCCAATATAGCTGAAAGTGGGAAGTAAATGATGTAGGATACACCGACGCCAATGCCCACCGGCAGGAATTCGGCTGCCATTACG
>JAZRFO010000270.1:0-9582 GCA_045643685.1 Acutalibacteraceae bacterium | reverse complement strand
GTGCATCAAGTGGTATCGGCAAAATGCTTGCTGAGCGACTTATAAAAGAGCGCAACTGTACTGTAATCGGTGTTGCAAGAAGCGAAAAGAAAATGCTTAACTTCGTTGAAGAACTTGGAGATTTTGCTAACAAGTTTTCTTATAGACTTTTTGATGTTTCAAGTTATGATAATTGGCAAGAATTCCATGATTGGCTTGTTGAAAACAATATAAATCCCGATGTTCTTATCAATAATGCCGGCGTTCTTCCACGTTTTGACAGACTTATGAACTATACTAAAGATGAAATTGATGAATCAATTAATATTGACTTCTATTCAGCGGCATATTCTTCAAAAATCATGCTTCCCCTTCTTCTCAAGAGTGAGACCCCCGCAATTATAAACGTTGCATCATCTGCAGCACTTATGGCTCTCGGCGGAACATCTATGTACTCTGCAAGTAAAGCGGCAGTTAAAGGCTTGACAGAGGCTATGAGAGAAGAACTCAGAGGCGAAGCTTACATAGGTCTTGTTTGTCCCGGATTCACAAAGACAGATATTATGAGAAATCAAGGTGCCACAAATGGTACGAATCTTATAGAGATGGTTTCAACCCCCTGTAACAAAGCAGTTAACAAAATCCTCAAGGGTATTCTCAAGAAAAAGAACTATATCGTTGTTGGTTTTGACGGCAACGCAATGTGTAGATTTAATCGACTTATGCCTGTACAGGGTTCAAGACTTTTCAGTTCCGTAATCAAAGCCTTCAAAATTGACCTTTTCGCTTCAACCTTTGGATACGAAAAGAAAGGCGATAAAAAAAGCAAATAACTTTTACTTATACAAAAACAACGCTTGTGATTTCTCACAAGCGTTGTTCTTATTTTCATCAATTGGCTTAATACTTAAATTTCACACCGGATACGTACTCACTTCTCTGGCACTCATTTCTGTCCCAGACAAATGCCCTTACAGTATATGTATACTGAACACCCTTTTTGGCGGTTTTATCTACATAGTGAGTTTCACGAGAGTATGTTGAAAATATTCTGACCCATGAGCCATTACCTTCTTTTCTGTAAAGATAGTATCCCTCACTACCTACACTATCCCATTCAACGCTAACACCGTCGCTAACTTTTTTTACAGATGTAATTTTAGGCGGTTTAAGATAGAAAACATACGGATATGATTTGTCAACAGCACCATAGCCTGTTTTACCAAAGGCTCTTACTGTATAATAGTACTTAACATTACTCTTGGCTTTATTGTCGGTGTATGTTGTACCTGTAACATCAGCAAGTTTTATCCAATCACCCTGCTGTGTTCTTCGGTAAACTCTGTATTTGGTGGTACCGTCAATTTTGTTCCAATTGAGTTTTATTCCGGTTTTTGTCTGAGTTGCGGATTGTATTTTGGGCGTACCCATAAACCTTGTGTACGAAGATGTTAAGGTATCTGTATCGTCATCTACTTTAATAAGATACGAATACTCCACACTACTTTTAACCGTGTTGTCATCATAATATGTAAGTTTTGTATCGGCAATTTTAGTCCATTTCTTATCACCCTTTGCTTTACGGTAATGGTGATATACATCTGCCCCTGTTCTGCCGTTCCAGTTTATATTAATGCCCTCTTTTGTAACGGTAAGAGCAACCTTATCGGGCATGTTTTCGATATAAACTCTGTCCCAATAAACATAGTCGGAATCAACATCAAGTGTACCCTCAACATAGTGGAGTTTGAGATTTTCGTGACATCCCGCAAGAGCATCCGGTGAAATTTCTTCAATGTCACCAGAGGGATAAGAGTGACCTATGGCAAGCCCCTCTCTTCCAATATAAACATTTTCTAAAGAGGAGCACCCCGTGAAGGCACTGTACAAGTATGAGCCACCGGGAATATAAACTTCCACAAGGGCATCACAATTATAAAATGGGGCACCACAGTAGCCACCATTAATTTGTAATTTATTTTTGAAGTTGATGCTTTTAAGAGCAGTACAATCAGCAAATGAAAAGCCACTTACTTCTTCCAATGATTCGGGAAAATCAACGCTTTTAAGGGCGGTACACTCCATAAAGCTATCGTATATATTTTTAAGCCCTTCGGGTATACTGACACTTTCAAGTCCCTTCAAACCGTTAAAGGAATTACTGATACCTGTTATACCGTCTCCTATAACAATATGTTTAATGGATGTGTCATAAATTGCCGGCACTTCCCAAGGCCATTCCCTATCCATATCCAAAGGATACATACCGCTCAGAACACCAGTACCACTGACAATAAGGGTGCCGGTGGTTTCGTGGAAATATGTAGTAATAGTATTAGATGGGGTTGCCTCAGTTACATCCGCTGTCGTTTGTGTAACACTTGTCTGTGTTTTAGTTTGTCCGCCATTAACAGCCGATACAGACACAACCACTGTCGTAACAGCAATAACCAAAGCTAAAATTCTTTTTATTTTGGATTTTTTCGTCATAAATATGCCTCCTTTTTATATCCTTTCACTTATTAAACGAATAAAAAGGTAAAAGGTCTCACTAAAAATTGAAAATTTCAAAAAAACTTGCGTTTTGTGTTCTGATTTTTTGTTTTAAAAAGCAGTCCTTGGTGAGGACTGCTTTTTGGTTTTATATTCCTTTTTCGTCGTAGAGGAAGATTGTTTCAAGTGCAATTTTAACACCTGCATCAATTGCCTGAGGGCAAAGAGCACTTACATCGTCAAGTCTTGTGTGGTAATACTTGGCGGGAGTGGGGTCCATTGCGGTGAACGCACTTGCGGGAATACCTGCCTGTGACATTGCGGCGGCATCGGTTGAACCTAACTCAATTGTACCGATAGGAGCATCAACACCCGCATTCTTTGCAGCTTTCTGTAAAAGTTCTGCAACGCGGCGGTCATTCTTAACCATACCGGTCATATCTTTATCGTAAATCTTTGCAAATTCAAGTTCACAAATTGTATCAAAGCTTACAAAGATTGTTTCAACGCCATCTTCGGTGAGCATATCTTTATTGGCTTTTGCGAAGGCTTTTGAACCACGAAGACCTGCTTCTTCGCCACCTGCACAAAGAACTGCAACCTCGGTATTTTCAAAACGGATATCGTTATCGCTGAGGAACTTAAGTGCAGCACAGGAAACGAAAACACCTGAAAGGTCGTCGTTTGCACCCATAACGGGAAGTTTATAGTTAGAGAATTTGAATGCCATAATAAGTACAGGAACTGTTATGTACATAACACACGCAAGAATTTTTGCAGCAAGTCCGCCTGCACCGGTCCATACTATTGAACCAAAAGCACCACCTGAACGTACCATACCAAAGATATTGGCACCGATACCTAAGAGGATTGCAAGAACTGCAGTTACAATAATAAGCACAACAACAGGTCTGCCACCCTTGTAAGTGTAAGTCCACTCGAAAGCAGAGTCGGTATGGCCTGAAAGTATAATACGTTTTTTAGTTTCGCCCGATGCTTTTCTTACACCGTAAACGTTACCGCTCGTTTTCTTTGGGAAGAAAACATCAAGAACGGGTTTATAGAAAATAAACTCACCAAGAACAAAGAACAATGCAAGTGCTGCAAAAGCGAGTGCGATTGCGTGAAAGCCCAATGTAAAGAAAATCGCATTGAGGATAAGAAGTGCCGCACCGATGGGCACCCAAGCCATAAAGGCTTTATCACTGCACTTATACTCCTGACGTGTAGCCTCGTCACTGAATTTTTCAAGGTCTTTGAGCATATATTCCTGCGCATTCTTTTCAGCTTCGCCACCTACGGGACGAGGTCCGAAGTTTTTGCACACGTTTTTAATGCTCTTTAAAGCGTAGTTTGTGTACTCTCTGACTTTAATGTCAAAATTGGGTATGCTTTCGTTTGGTCTCATTTCAATACCTCTGTTTCAATTTTGTTTTTAACAATTATATAACATCTTAAAAAACATATCAAGGCTTTATATTAAACATTCAATAAAGTTTTTAAATATTTACCCGTATATGATTTTTCACATTCCACTACTTCCTCGGGTGTGCCGACGGCTACAATTTCACCGCCTCCACTACCCCCTTCGGGTCCTAAATCTATAATATAATCCGCGGTTTTTATAACATCAAGATTATGTTCAATAACAACCACAGAATTATTGTTATCAACAAGTTTATTTAAAACGTCAAGAAGCTTTTTAACATCTGCGGTATGAAGTCCGGTTGTAGGCTCATCAAGAATGTAAATTGTTTTACCTGTTGATTTTTTAGAAAGCTCAGTAGCAAGTTTAACCCTTTGAGCCTCACCACCCGAAAGAGTTGTGGCAGACTGACCGAGGGTAATATAACCAAGACCCACATCATAAATTGTTTCAAGTTTTTTGCGGATTTTGGGGATATTTGAAAAGAAATTCATTGCTTCCTCGACGGTCATATTAAGAACGTCACTGATACTCTTTCCCTTGTATTTAACTTCAAGGGTTTCACGGTTGTACCTTGCGCCGCGACAAACCTCACACGGCACGTAAACATCCGATAAGAAGTTCATTTCAATTTTAATGATACCGTCACCCTCACAGGATTCGCAACGCCCACCCTTAACATTAAAGGAAAAACGACCTGCATCATAACCCTTGGCTTTTGCATCTTGTGTGGATGCAAAAAGTGTTCGGATATCATTGAAAACTCCTGTATATGTGGCGGCATTTGAACGAGGTGTTCTGCCTATGGGTGACTGGTCAATATCAATAACCTTATCAAGGTGTTCAATACCTAGAATTTCGTCGTGCTTACCTGCAAATTTACGAGCATTATTAAGCTCTGCCGCAAGTTTTTTATGAAGAATTTCATTTATTAGGGAGGATTTACCCGAGCCCGAAACACCCGTAACGGCAACAAGCTTACCCAAAGGTATTTTCACATCAATATTTTTAAGGTTATTTTGCCTTGCGCCTTTAATTTCAAGGAATTTTCCATTACCTTCTCTGCGTTTTTCAGGAACGGGAATTTTCTTTTTACCTGAAAGGTACTGACCTGTTAAAGATTGTTCACATTTCTTGATATCCTCAACTGTACCCGCACAAACAATTTCACCGCCGTGAACACCTGCACCGGGACCCACGTCTACAATAAAGTCCGCTTGGTTCATAGTGTCTTCATCATGCTCGACAACAATAAGCGTATTGCCTAAATCACGAAGATTACAAAGGGATTTCAGCAGTTTTTCATTATCACGCTGATGAAGTCCGATACTGGGCTCGTCAAGGATGTAAAGCACACCCATAAGTGATGAACCTATTTGTGTTGCAAGACGGATACGTTGACTTTCGCCACCCGACAAGGTACCTGAGGCACGTGAAAGTGTGAGGTAATCAAGACCCACGTTGCAAAGGAAAGAAAGCCTTGACTTAATTTCTTTTATTATCTGTTTACCGATAATTTCTTCTTTTTCGGTAAGTTTGAGGTTATTTATAAATTCAAGTTCATCACGGATTGACATATCTGTAAATTGAGTGATATTTACACCGCCCACAGTCACCGCAAGGGGCGCGGGTTTAAGACGGGCACCCTTACAATCGGGGCAGGGGCTTGAGGTCATATATTGCTCAATTTCACGACGTGACCAATCGCTGGTAGTTTCACGATAACGACGTTCAAGGTTATTTACAATACCCTCAAACTCGGTCATATAAGTACCGCTACCGTATTCATTCTGTCGCACCATTTTTATACGTTCACCATTTGTGCCGTAGAAGATAGCGTTTATACCCTCGGGTGAGATTTCCCTGAAAGGTGTGTCGAGAGTAAAATTGTACTTATCTGCAAGGGCATTATAGTACATTCCCGCGATACTGCTTGAATCCGTATTACTCCAACCGCAACCCTTAACTGCTCCCTCGTTTATGGAAAGCTTGCGGTTAGGGACAAGCAAATCCTCGGAAACTCGCATAAACACACTAAGACCCGAACAAGTGGGACAGGCACCGAAGGGATTGTTGAATGAGAACATACGAGGTTCAAGTTCATCCATACAAGAACCGTGGTCGGGACAGGCAAAATTCTGAGAAAAGAGTATTTCCTCACCACCCACTACATCCACGAGTACATTACCCTCAGTAAGAGAGAAGGCGGTTTCAAGAGAGTCGGTAAGACGTGAAACAATCCCCTCTTTCATTATGAGGCGGTCTACTATAATCTCAATATTATGCTTGATATTTTTCTTTAATTTGATTTTATCGGAAAGGTCTGTAACTTCACCGTCGATACGAGCCCTTGAAAAGCCTGATTTTGCGGCACTTTCAAGCTCTTTCTGAAACTCCCCTTTTTTGCCTTTTGCTATGGGTGCGAGAATCTGAAATCTTGTACCCTCGGGAAGCCCGAGGATTTTATCAACTATCTGGTCAATGGACTGTTGCTTTATTTCTTTACCGCAAACAGGACAATGTGGCACACCGATACGGGCAAACAAAAGTCTTAAATAGTCATAAATCTCCGTAACCGTACCAACAGTTGAACGGGGGTTTTTAGACGTAGTTTTCTGGTCGATGGAAATAGCGGGTGAAAGACCATCTATACTGTCCACATCAGGTTTTTCCATAATACCCAAAAACTGACGGGCGTACGAAGACAAGCTTTCCATATATCTGCGTTGACCCTCGGCATAGATGGTATCAAAGGCAAGTGAGGATTTACCCGAGCCTGAAAGACCCGTAAAAACCACAAGCTTATCCCTTGGTATTTCAACGCTTACATTTTTAAGATTGTGCTCTCTGGCACCTTTGACAACTAAATTTTTCTCCATAAAAATCCTTTATTTTCCGCTTTTGAGTTTTTGTATTTTATCACGAAGATATGCCGCGTGTTCAAATTCAAGAAGTTTTGCGGCAGCTTTCATTTCCTTGGTAAGTCTTTCAATAAGCTCATTCTTTTCACGCTCGGAAAGTCGTTTCTTTGCAACACGTTCCTGAATATTATCCTTTGAACTTATTTCAAGAATTTCACGTACATCCTTTTTGATAGTTTCGGGAACAATGCCGTGTTCCTCGTTATATTTCATCTGTTTTTCACGTCTGCGATAGGTTTCGTTTATGGCTCTTTCCATTGGGCCTGTAACCTCGTCCGCGTACATTATAACCTGACCCTGTGCGTTTCGGGCAGCTCTGCCTATAGTCTGTACAAGTGAGGTTTCGCTTCTTAAAAAGCCCTCTTTATCCGCATCGAGAATGGCAACAAGGGAAACCTCGGGAATATCAAGACCCTCACGAAGAAGGTTGATACCCACAAGCACATCGAACTTTTTAAGTCGCAAATCCCTTATAAGTTCCATTCTTTCAATGGTGTCAACATCGTAGTGCATATAGCGGACTTTAATACCGTAATTTGTTAGATATTCGGTTAAATCCTCTGCCATTTTACGGGTAAGGGTTGTAACAAGTACCCTTTCCTCTTTGGCTACGCGTTCATTGATTTCACCGATAAGGTCGTCAATTTGTCCCTCAGTGGGTCGCACACTTATTTCAGGATCAAGAAGACCCGTGGGTCTTATTACCTGTTCGGCAATCTGTGCACTTTTTTCTTTCTCCAATTCACCGGGGGTAGCGCTTACAAATATTTTCTGATGAGTTTTTTTATAAAATTCGTCAAATTTAAGTGGTCTGTTATCAAATGCAGAGGGAAGTCTGAAACCAAAGTTTACAAGGCTTTCTTTTCTTGAGCGGTCACCGCCGAACATGCCCCTCACCTGAGGAAGCGTAACGTGGGATTCGTCCACAAACAAAACAAAGTCATCGGGGAAATAGTCGAGCAAAGTAAAGGGCGCACTACCCGGCTCACGCCCCGACATAACACGGGAGTAGTTCTCAATACCCTTACAGAAGCCCGTTTCACGTAACATTTCCATATCGTAAAGGGTACGTTGCTGAATTCGCTGTGCTTCAAGAAGTTTGCCCTGTGACTTAAACTCCTCCACCCTTTGCTCCATTTCGTTATAAATGTTTTCAAGAGCTTTTTCCATTTTATCACTTTCAACAACATAGTGGGATGCAGGGTAAATTGCAACGTGGGAAAGAACACATTTAACCTCGCCCGTAAGGGGTTGTATTTCACTTATTCTGTCAACCTCGTCACCAAAAAACTCGATTCTGTAAGCACTATCGGAAGAATAGGCAGGAAAAATCTCAACTGTATCTCCCTTTACCCTGAATTTATTTCGGGTAAAGCTCACATCATTTCGGTCATACTGTATTTCAACAAGCTTTTTAATAAGCTCGTCCCTGTCCTTTTGCATACCTGTACGAAGAGAAATCACCATACTACGGTAATCAATAGGGTCACCGAGGGTATAAATACAGGACACACTGGCTACGATTATAACGTCGCGCCTTTCGGAAAGCGCAGAGGTTGCAGAGTGACGGAGTTTATCAATCTCATCATTGACCGCACTGTCTTTTTCAATGTAAGTATCAGTAGAGGGAATATATGCCTCGGGTTGATAATAGTCGTAATAGGATACGAAATATTCAACTGCGTTTTCGGGAAAGAACTCTTTAAATTCACTACAAAGCTGAGCCGCGAGAGTTTTATTATGAGCGAGAACAAGAGTGGGACGGTTAAGTTCGGCAATAACATTAGCCATAGTAAAGGTTTTACCCGAGCCTGTAACACCCAAAAGGGTCTGCTCCATATAACCCTTATTGACACCGTCAACAAGAGCCTTTATTGCCTCGGGTTGGTCGCCCGTGGGCTTATATTCAGAAACAAGCTTGAATTTATCCACCATCCTGCCCCCTTGAGTGTATATGTGTTTATTATAACACACAATACAGATAAATGTAAACAAAATGCAAAAATCAAAATACAAATTTAATATGTTTACATAAACTAAAAGACACTACCAAGGTAGTGTCTTTCATCATTATAAATTGCTCAGTACTATCAAGAAAAATGAAATAATAATCAGAAGTCCCGAAATAATAGCCGCAGTTGATATAATACTATTTCGTTTTCTCGCTCTTTCTTTTGCGGCTCTCTCAGCTCTTTTAGCATCAATTGCCTGTTCGTCATTTTCCTTTTCGTTTAAAGTTTTAAGTATTTCCTCACATTTTTCTGCGAGTTCGTCAGCATCACGCCAACCGGGAATAGAATCAAAGAGGGACAATGCATTTTCAAAGGGACGTTTGTGTTTACCCCATCGCATCCCATTGTCATAAGATGACTTTGCACGTTTATAAATTTCATCTTTTTTCTGATTATCAATAAACGACGTTGCTTTGTTCGTATTTCTTGCTCGCGATTTTTTGTCCGTGCTTTGCGGAGTCATAATTTTTTCTATACCCCTTAAGAGATCCTGAATTGCACCAACCTTGCCCATATCCTGAGCCTGAAGCTTTGCAAATTCCTTGGGCATATCGTAAGCGTCAATATTTTTATAGCAAGGGATAAGAGTTTTCCTTTCCCCTTTGGCTATAAGCTTTAAAAATCTTGACCACTCGTTTTTAACCCATACTGCATTGTAATACTCGTAATCCGTACCAAAAACAAGCATAATTTTCGATGAATTCAACGCAGCAAAAATGTAAGGTTCATATTCCTGACCGAGTTTATCTTC
>JAZRFO010000269.1:0-3221 GCA_045643685.1 Acutalibacteraceae bacterium | reverse complement strand
GTACATTTCAACGTAAGCGTCTGAAATATACATTCCGTCCCTGACTTCTGCGATTTTTTCAAGATACTCGGTCATATTTTTGTGATAATAATCGTAGTCCGATGCGCCGTAAACGTAACCCTGCGGAATATCGTTATCGTCAGTTACAACAACGCAGTTTTCAGGTTCTACTTCAATATAATATCGGCAGAACATCTGCTTGATATATTGATAAATAGGGAGTTGCTGTTCCTCTTTATCGTAAGTATCAAGGCAGATATTTACTATCTGCTCATAGTCTTTGGGTTCATATTTTCTTATTGCCAATTAAAACACCTCTCAATTTCTTCCATTATATATAAAAAGTATCAAAAAGTCTATTTATTTTTAAATTTAAGTGTGGTAGAATGTAAAAAGAGGTGATTCTTTATGAAAAAAATTAAAACAGGTGTTTACCCCACAATGCTTACACCTTTTACTGATGACAACAAAATTGACTACAATGGTGTTAAACAGATTCTCGACTGGTATGCCAAAAAAGGCACTGACGGAATTTTCGCCATTTGCCAGAGTAGTGAAATATTTTACTTAAGCTTTGAAGAAAGACTTGAACTTATTAAGTTTATTATGGCTAATAAGCCCGAGGGAATGGATGTTGTAGCATCCGGTCACACATCCGACGACCTTGATGTACAGATTGCCGAGGCAAAGGCATTTATTGAAACAGGTATTGATGCCTACGTGTTCATTTCAAACCGATTTGCAAAAGAGGATGAGGATGACGACGTACTTCTTAAAAATATGGAATATGTTGCAAATGCGTTACCGGATATTCCTCTCGGTGTTTATGAGTGCCCCTATCCCTACAAACGTGAGCTTACACCCTACGTTATGAAGAAAATGGCAGAATCAGGCAGATATATGTTCATAAAGGACACCTGTTGTGACCTTAATAAAATTCAGGCTAAGCTTGATGCAATCAAGGGTAGCGATATTATGATTTTCAATGCCAATGGCGCTTTCTTAGCAGAAAGTATCCGTATGGGATGTGAAGGTTATTCAGGCGTTATGGCAAATTTCCATCCCGAGCTTTACTCACAGTTAATTGAAGCAATCAAAGACGGTGATGACGAAAAAGCCAAGTTCCTTGAGAATATGGTTGGTTTCTTCTCTCTTACTGAGTGCCAATGTTATCCCGTAAGTGCGAAATACTATATGAGTCTTGATGGTGTTGATATCGGCATTATGACCCGTACAAGAAACCCTGAGGATTTATTTGGCTCTCGTAAAAAAGAAATTGAGCAGATGTACGCATTTACAAACGAAATCAAAAAACAATACAACTTAAGATAAAAATTTAACCGCTTATTCAAATCGAATAAGCGGTTGTTTTTTTAGAAGTTTTCAACGTCGGGTTGATTGAGTGAACGGATGTTATTTTCCATAAGTGCTTTTGTTGCCAAGGCATCGTCCTGTACTCTGAAAATCATATAAGCGTGATTTTTCTCTTTCTTACCGAGGAAAGCGTACATATATTCAATATTGATACCTGCATTTTCAAGCACGTTAAGAACTTTGTTTACACCACCGGGTACGTTGGGAATTGCGACACCTAAAACATTTGTAACGGAGTGAATGTAACCTGCATCTTTTAAAACTGTTGTTGCGGTGTAGATATCGTCAACAATGATTCTTACAATACCGAAGTCTGCAGTTTCTGCAAGAGATAATGCACGCATATTAATGTTGTTTTCTGCAAGAACTGCCGTCATAGCACTCATTGCACCGGGTTTGTTTTCAACGAAAACTGAAATCTGCTTAATACTCATAATTCTTACCTCCGTTAGATTTTACGTTTATCAATTACACGAACGGCTTTACCTTCGCTTCTTACGATGGACTTAGGTGCAACCAATGTAACTTTTGCGGAAATACCGAGCATTGAACGTAAGCCCTCAACAATTTCCTTTTGTCTGCGGTTGATTTCACCAACGTTATCGGTGAACATTTCGGGTGTCATTTCAACCTGAACGTCGAGAGTATCGGTGTTCTTTACGCGGTCGACAATAATCTGATAGTTTGCGGAGTAGCCCTGATTAATAAGAACAGTTTCAATCTGAGAGGGGAATACGTTAACACCGCGGATAATAAGCATATCATCGCTTCTGCCCATGGGTTTGCACATTTTAATGAAGGTTCTTCCGCAGGAGCACTTTTCACGGGTAAGCATACAGATATCTTTAGTTCTGTAACGGAGAAGGGGGAAAGCTTCTTTAGTAATAGAACTAAATACAAGTTCACCCTTTGAGCCTTCGGGGAGAACTTCGCCTGTGTCGGGGTCAATTATTTCTGCAATAAAGTGGTCTTCATTAATGTGCATACCACTCTGTGCGGAGCATTCAAAAGCAACACCGGGACCTGAAAGCTCAGTAAGACCGTAGATGTCATAAGCCTTGATACCGAGTTCGTTCTGAATTTGCTGTCGCATTTCTTCACTCCAGGCTTCTGCACCGAAGATACCCGCTTTGAGTGAAAGCTGGTCTTTGGTGATACCCATTTCTTTCATTGATTCGGCTAAGTACAAGGCGTAAGAAGGAGTACAACAAATAATTGAAGCCTGTAAATCCTGAATAAACATAATCTGTCGCTCTGTGTTACCTGAGGATGCGGGAACAGTAAGGCAACCAACCTTGTGGCTACCGCCATGAAGACCCATACCACCGGTGAAAAGACCGTAACCGTATGCATCGTGACAAACGTCCTCATCAGTTGCACCTGCAGCAACAAGTGCTCTTGCACAGCAATCTTCCCATAAATCAACGTCGTGTTGAGTGTAGAATGCAATAACTCTTTTTCCTGTTGTACCGGATGTTGAGTGAATGCGCACACAGTCCTTGAGGGGTGCCGCAAGAAGTCCGTAAGGATAACCCTCACGTAAATCATCCTTAGTAACAAAGGGAAGCTTGTGAAGGTCCTCGATACCTTTTATATCATCGGGAGTAACGCCTTTTTCTTCCATCTTTTTGCGATAGTAAGGTACATTATCCCATATATGCTTTACTTGGTTAACAAGTCTTTCGCTCTGCCAGGATTTGATTTGTTCCTGACTTGCGGTTTCAATTTCGGGTTGATAGTAACGTTCCATTTTTAGTCCTCCTGAATGGAAAAATATGCATCCGCATAAAAAATATATAAAAGTAATTATATTACTAATAAATATGTTAGTCAATAATTTTATAATA
>JAZRFO010000268.1:0-9555 GCA_045643685.1 Acutalibacteraceae bacterium | reverse complement strand
GGTTCCGTTATTTTCACACAGAACGGTCACTACGCACGTGAATTCACACGTCACACTCACGGCGGTATGGTTGGTGTTAACGTTGGTATTCCCGTTCCCATCGGCTTCTTCCCCTTCTCAGGTCATAAGGATTCATTCTTTGGCGACCTTCATTGCCTCGGTAAAGATGCTTACAGATTCTTTACTGAAAGCAAATGCGTAACAACTCGTTGGTTTGACGAGGACGAAATAAAGAAAACAGAAGTTTCAACTTGGGATGGCACAATCTGATTATTTTACTTTGAAAGGATATAATAATTATGCTTAATATTGGTATTATCGGCGCAGGCCGTATCGGTAAGGTTCACCTTGAATCAATTTCTTACCACGTAAAAAATGCAGTTGTAACCGCAATTGCGGACCCCTTTATGAATGATGAAACCAAAGCATTCTGCGAGGGTTTCGGTGTTGAAAAAATCTACACCGATTACAAAAAAATCAACGAAGATGAAACAATTGACGCTGTTCTTGTTTGTTCTTCAACTGATACTCACGCGCCCATTTCTATTGAAGCTATTGAAGCAGGCAAACACGTATTCTGTGAAAAGCCTCTTGCAAATACAGTGGATAAAATTCTTGAAATTGCAGAAGCTCTTAAGGCTCATCCTGAAGTAAAGTTCCAGGTTGGCTTTAATCGTCGTTTTGACCATAACTTTGCTGCTGTCAGAAAAGCTTATGACGAAGGCAAGATCGGTGATGCACAGATTCTAAAAATCACTTCTCGTGACCCTCAGGCACCACCGGTTGGCTACTGTGCAGCAAGCATATTCCTTGATATGACAATTCACGATTTTGATATGGCTTGCTTCTTAACAAACAGCGATGTTGAAGAACTCTATGTATATGCTGATGCCCTTATCAATCCCGGCATCCGCGAATATGGTGATTTTGATACAGCTATCATTTCAATGAAAATGGAAAATGGGGCTGTTGCAGTTATCGATAACTCACGTCAGGCTATGTACGGCTACGACCAGAGAGCTGAACTTTTCGGTTCAAAGGGTATGGTTGCAACTGCAAACGACACACTTTCAACTGCTGTTATTGCCGACGCTAACGGTGTTACTGGTGAAAAACCCCTCTACTTCTTCCTTGAGAGATATATGGGTTCGTTCTCTGAAGAAGTAAGACAGTTTGTTGACTGCTGTATAAATGACAAAGAAACACCTGTTGGTATTCATGCAGGTCTTCAGTCTGTCAAGATTGCTCTTGCTGCTGAAAAATCTGCTAACGAAGGCAGACCCGTTAAACTTTCAGAAATCAACTAAAGAGGTCTTTTATTAATGACTGATAAAAACTATGATATTATAGTTATAGGTGCAGGCTGCGGCGGTTTAACCGCCGCAGCGTGTGCCGCAAAAGAAGGAAAAAAAGTTTTATTACTTGAACGGCACAATGCCCCGGGCGGTTTTTCCTCAAGTTTTGTAAGGGGCAGATTTGAATTTGATGTATCTTTACATGAGCTCTGCAGATTTTCACATGAAGCAGGGCTTGGAGAATTGCGCGTTCTTTTTGATACATTAGGAATCAGTAATAAAATCCAATGGACAACCATACCTGAGGCATTCAGATTAATCAGCAAGTCTTACGATGGTTCAAAAGTAGACGTAGCAATGCCTTTTGGCGTTGAAAACTTCATCGAAACAATGGAAAACTACGTACCCGGTAGCAAAGAGTCTATGACAAGACTTTTTAAACTCGGGGACGAAATTGAAGAAGCCACAGAATACTTCGCAGCAAATGAAATGAAAATGAGTTTCAAGGAAATTCGTCGTATTATGAAAAAATACGGTAATTTCATTAAAACTGCCCCCTACTCTGTCAATGAGGTTCTTGATGCGTTAAATGTTCCTAAGAAAGCTCAGGAAATATTCAACGCTTATTGGTTATACCTTGGGGTTGATTGCGACAGATTGAGTTTTACTCACTATATCTGTATGGTAAACTCTTATATAAAGCTTGGGGCATTTGTTCCCACATTGAGAAGTCACGCCCTTAGTATGGCTTTAGCAGGAGTTATTGAAGATAACAACGGCGAAATCCGTTATAATACACACGTTTCAAGAATTCTATTCAAAGATGGGAAGGCTAACGGCGTTATTTTGAAAAACGGTGAAAAAATAATGTGTAATCACATTATTTGTAACTGCTCACCTACCACCGTTTATTCCAAAATGATGAAAAAGAGTGACGTTCCCGTATCCGCACTCAAAAGAACTAACGCTCGTACCTTTGGTGCAAGAGGTGCTTGTGTTTACCTTGGACTTAACCGTTCACCCGAGGAGTTAGGTATCAAAAACTATTCGTATTTTATTACCGACACTACCGATACCGCCTCACAATTTGCACTTATGAAATCGATAGATACAAACTCGGCTCAAGCCACAGTTTGTTTAAATATAGCAAATCCTGATTGTTCCCCTGCAGGAACAACTATTCTGTGTATTACCGCACTTTATACCGATAATTGTTGGGCGGACGTAACCCCCGAAGGTTACTTTGACGAAAAAGATTTACTTGCTGCCCGACTTATTTCAAAATTTGAAGATGCCACGGGCATCACCATTCACAAATATATAGAAGAAATCGAGGTAGCTACACCTGTTACTTTCGCAAGATATACCAATACCCCCCAGGGTGTAATTTATGGTTATCTTGGTGATGACTGGGATAGCATAGTTCCCCGATTTATGACCGAAGAACTTGACTGTGACACACCCGGTCTTCGCTTCTGCGGTGGTTGGGGTACTCAACTTTCAGGTGTTAATTCCGCAGTTGCTTCGGGCAGAAATGCGGCTTACGCAACTCTTTCCGATATATCCGAAGAAAGGAGCGAACAAAATGAAGAATAAAGTCAAAGTACGCTCCACCATTAAGGATATACGGAATTTTACAAACATTCCCGAATTACGTAAAGGGGTTATACAGGAAGCCCCTGAAACCCCTGTTAACGGTAACTTTGCAGTTAATTCAATTGCTAACTTTCTTCATCCGTCAGTACAATACCTTAAAGTGAAGCAAGTCGCAGAAATCAATAGAAATACAAGAGCATATATTCTTGAACCTGATACTGCACACGGTACTGCAAAATTAGCATATTTCAGACCCGGTCAATGGATAAGTGTTACCCTTAACATCGGCAATGCTGTTATCACAAGACCATATACCCTTTGTGCTTCACCCTTACGCTCGGTTGATGATGAATATATAATTATCGTAAGCAAAAAGCCTGACGGATTTGCTTCACATTATATATTCAACAATTGGCGAAAAGGCACAGAGATAATTTCATCTGCACCATCAGGTAATTTCTATTACCAACCCTTAAGGGATTCTAAGAACGTGGTAGCAGTCTGTGATAATCAAGGTTATTCTGCATTTTTGTCTATGGCGGAGGCTATTTCAGACAAATCCCTTAATATGGATTTAACCTTGATTTATTATGCAAGAAAACAGAACGAAGCCATTATGTCCCAAAGGTTTGATGAGCTTTCTGAAAAGACACCTAATTTCAGAATTATTTATGTTTTCAGTGATGAACACGTTTTCAAATGCGAAAGAGGTTTTGTCACAAAGAGCCTTATTGAAAAATATGCACCTTTTACAAAATACAGTTTATTTGTCTGCGGTTCAAACACATTGTATAATCGTCTCATTCCCCAGATAAGCGAGTTGAAATTAGAAAACAAATACATTCGGTTCGGTTTAAACGGACAGATTAATAACCCTGAAACTCTTCCTGATTTTCCGCAGGATGCTATCGGCAAAACATTTTTATGCAAGGTAATAAAAGATGGTGCTTTAATTTCTACAATCCCTTGCAGTTCCACAGAAAGTTTACTTGTGGCATTGGAGCGTGAAGGTATAAAAGCCCCTTCGTTGTGCCGTTCAGGTGAGTGTGGTTTCTGCCGTGCTAAACTTCTTAAAGGTAACGTATTCATTCCGCGAGGTATTGACAACCGAAGACTTGCAGATTCAAGTCACGGTATAGTTCACCCCTGTTGCTCATACCCTATGAGCGATATGACCCTCGTAATAAATTAATTTTCGGAGTTTTTTATGATAGATATAAAAGGACAGATTCTTGCCGCTTTCGGCGGTATGTTGGGCGTTTGCGAACACATAAAACTTAACATTTATTCACGCAGAGCCAACAAAATGCAGAAAACCTGTATTAAACGTCTTATGCGAAAAAACAAGTCCACTGTTTACGGAAAACTTAACAACTTCAAAGATGTTAAAACAATTGAGGATTATCAGCGTATAGTTCCCCTTTCCACATACGCAGATTACGACGAATATGTGTGGAGAATGGCAAATGGTGAAAAAGGACTTATTACCAATATGTTTGTTCGCCGTTTCACCGAATCCTCAGGAAGCACCGGTAAACAAAAGCTTGTTCCCCTCTCATATTGGGCAGAATGGGTATGTCAGTGTTTCAGCTTCAGTGCGCCCGTTGGTTGTGCGGTTAAATGGTTTTTGAAAAAAGGCAGACCTATTCCACCTCAAAAAGGACTTCTCACCGCAGAGACAGGCAGACGTAAAGTCAAAGGCGGTACCATCAGTTGTTTATCATCCATACCTCTTCTCAATCTCCGTCCTCTTGTTCCATTCTTTGCTACATCACCTAAAGAAGTGCTTTTCCCGGAACCGGGTGCGGATATGGATATGCATTATCTTAAACTCCGTTTTTCTTTACCAAATAAAAAGACAAGTTATTTAGGAACTGTATTTATTACAACTCTTGAATCAATGTTCTTTTATATGGAAGAAAACTGGGAAATGCTCTGTGATGATATTGAAAAAGGTATCATTAACGACAGTATAAAAATGCCCAAAGAACTTCGTAAGAAATACAACAAAAAACTTAAACCCAACCCCAAAAGAGCCGAAGAACTGCGTGCAGAATTCCGCAAAGGCTTTGACGTATCACCTATTATACCGAGAATATGGCCCAAGGTTGAGTGGATGTACGGTATGGGTACAGGTGCCCTCGCCTTTTATGCTAAAAAATTAAGACGTTATATCGGTGAGGATATGCCTATTCACTACCTAGGCTACACCGCAACAGAAGCCTTTATGGCAGTCCCCATCGAACTTAACTCTTTTGAGTACGTTATGCTTCCACAGAATGGTTTTTACGAGTTCAGACCCATTGATTGCGACAGTTACGACAACCTTCTTACTATTAAAGACCTTGAAGTGGGTAAGGAATATGAAATCATACTTACAAATATGAGCGGTTTCTATCGTTACCGCATTGAAGACGTTATCAAGGTTACAGGTTTTTATCATCAATGTCCTAAAATCACATTCTGTTACCGACTTAATCAGATAGCAAACATAAGCGGCGAAAAGGTAAGCTCACTTGCCTTTGATGAAATTGTTGCTAATCTTTCTGAAAAGATGGATGACTTATATATCGGTTATAGTATTTACCCCGACAGAAGCACTTCACCCGGACATTACATATTGTTAGTTGAAACCGCTGAGGACATAAGTTCTGAAAAGAAAGCAAAATATAACGAAGCCTTTGAAGAAATGCTTTGTAAGGGTAACGTAAGTGTTGAACCTCTTATAAAAAGTGGTGCGTTAGGTCACTGTGAGGTTAAGTTCTTAAAACACGGTACTTACGATGACTACCGCGAGGTTTTACGTAAGAGAGGTGCAAACCTTAATCAGGTTAAACCCATTAAAGTTATTGATAACGATGAAAAAAGAGATTTCTTCTTTTCACATATTCAAGGGTGAAAGTATGTATTGTGTTAATAAAGAAAACGAATACATTTCACTTAAAAACAAGGGACTAACAGATACTAAAGTCATATATGACCTTATTGCACACAAAGATAAGTATCCACATCTCTATAACAAAAAAATCCCCTGTGAAATGTACGATAAAGTCAACCTGATGTGCCGTAATTATATGGATAGAATGGCGCGTTTTGAAGTGGATTACGACTTCATTATAGATAAAACCGCATTTAAAAACGTGGCAATCTGTTGCCTTGAATGTGCACCGTTTATGCATTCAAAGGTTATTAACAGTCCTTTGTCCCCTTATTGGAAGGTCTGTGATTACCATATAGACCAGATGGTCACATTCAAAGAAGTTGAGGATATTGAAAAAGCAAGAATGGAATTTTTCTCAAAAGAAATTCCCCTTTCAAGCAATGTTCAGATGAACATCGGCGTTTTTATAAACAACGGCAAATCCTACGTATGCTTTATATGGAACCATATGTGCTTTGATGGTGGCGGTTACAAATCTTTTTGGAGCGATTTTTGTAAAAACTACTCCGATTATGTCCTTAATAGTATATCCCCTGTTAACTTTTCAAGTGGCTCAAGAAAATACACCGAAATATATAAGGATATGGACAAGGCTTTTGCTAAAAAAGCGAAAAAGCAATTTGCAAATATATCACCCAAAGATAAACATATTCTTCCCTTTGAAGAATTAAAAAAGGAAGATAGTGTAATAATTGTTCATCGTGAAATAAGCGAAGAAAAGTTCTCAAAGGCCATTGTTTACGCCAAGAGTATAGGTGCAACAGTTAACGATATTATAGTTGCAGCATATATTGACGCTTTCGGTAAGGTTTCGGGAATGTCTGAGGATGAGTCCATAAACGTATCCTGTGCTACTGATTTAAGAAGGCATCTTAAAGACCCTTCATCTATTGGCTACACAAATCACGTATCATTTTCACATTGCTTTTTAGAACACAAAGGCACAGATTACAAAGATACACTAAGAAGAGTTTCTTTAAAAACCCAAGAATTAAAAAAAGACCCCTATATGGGTCTTCACGGTTTACCTTTGTTGAATATTGCATATAAAACAATGGTGTATCTTCAGGCAGAAACGGTTGTTAAATTATTTTATAATAACCCTACCCTTTCCGTAAGTAACGTGGGTAAAATTGATACAGTTGCCTTTTCTTTAGCAGAAAATCCGCCCTTCTCTGCCTTTGTTGCAGGTGCCGCAAAGAACAAGCCCTGTGCTGTTATGACGGCTTTAACAATCAATGGCAGATTAAAAGCATCAATGTGCTTAAGAGGAAACAAAAAGGACGAAGAATTACTTGAACAATTCTTTACGGAATTTAAAAACTCAATAGAATCAATATAAAAATTCAGGTCAGTAGGCTTTCGCATACTGACCTGTTACTTTTAATTAATCCTTTGTAAGAGCACGGATATATCTCTTGAAGAAGGCAACGCCTGCTTCCATAGTATCAATGGGAATTCTTTCATTTGTACCATGAGTTGTCAAGAGAAGCTCTGTGGTCATAAGGTAGGGTGAATAACGATAAATATTATCGCAAACATCCTCGTACTGACGAGCATCAGTACCACCCATAACAAGGTAAGGAGCAACAATAACCTTGGGGTCCATTGATTTACAGATACTTGAAATAACATTGAATGCTCTTGAGTCTGTGGGTGAAATCTTAGAGGGGTTTTTACCACTGAGAAGCTTAACCTCTGCCTTGGGACCTGCATATTTTTTAATATGTGCCTCAACGTCCTCAACTGTCTGACCAGGCATAATACGGAAGTTAGCAACAACGGATGCCTTCTGAGGAAGAACGTTGGGTGCAGGGCTACCATTGGACATTGTAATGGCGGTAGTTGTTCTCATCATAGATGCAACAGGAGGAATTTCTGTACAAACTCTCTTGATAAGAGGTTTGAGAATGGGGAAATTACTCATTACGCATCTTACGGGATATGTTGTACTCTTGCCAAGTTCATTGAAAAGTGAAGAAAGTTGGGGGGTAAGTTCGGCTTTGAACTGATGATTTTCAAGATTACATACAATCTTAGAAAGTTCGCCGATTGCACTATGCTTGGGAGGTTGTGATGAATGACCGCCCTTTGCGTTTACTGAAATTTCGAAATCAACGTGACCCTTTTCAGCGATACCGATACCTGCAAGGTGACCGTCGATAACCTTATCAACTTTAACGGAAAGAATTGCACCGCCCTCGTCAATAACGCTATCAAGTTTGATGCCACGTTCTTTAAACCACATCATCATACTGTGTGCACCGCACTGCTCACCTTCTGCCATAACTTCCTCATTATGACCAAAGCAAAGGTAAACGTCACGTTCAGGAACATAACCTTCTGCAAGGAGTGTTTCAACGGCTTCCATAATACCGATGAGTTGGTTTTTAATATCAATTGCGCCTCTGCCCCATACATAACCGTCGGCAACTTCGCCGCCAAAGGGAGCGTGTGTCCAGTCGTCTTCTGTACCGGGTGTAACAGGAACTACGTCCTGATGAGCGAGTAATGCGATTGGCTCTTTTTCAGGATGAGCACTCTTCCAATGGTACATAAGAGAACGTGTTGAAATAATCTGTAAATCAAGTTTTTCGTGAACAAGAGGATATGCCTCTTTCAAGAATGCGTGGAATTCATCGAAGACAGACCAATCCACAAGACTTTCATCAACGTTTGCAATGGTAGGATACTGAATAGCCTTTGAAAGGTTATTAATAAATCTTTCAACATCAACTTCCTCGGGAGGGAGTTTATCTACCTCTGCAACAGGTTTAGCCTTATATGTTGTAGCGGCTCTTACCATACTTATGCCGATTCCTGCGGCGGCTACGGCACCTGTACCTGCTAAAATATATTTAGCTGCCTTTTTCATAATATCAACTCCTGTTTTTTATAAAAGATTAAAACAAAGACATCTGGTCGCTATCGGGAAGGTCACCAAAAGCACCACAATTCTTTAATACTGCTATTGTTGAGCTACCTGCACCTGAACGGATTTCAAAATCTTCAATTGATGAAAATTCGGGACCACCATCATTTCGTGCATTGGCAAGCTGAGCCGCAGCATTTTCACCGACACCGGCAAGAGAAGCAAATGGCATACGGATTTTACCATCCTCGGGCACGTAAGAACTTGCTGTTGATTTGTAAACATCTATGGGCAAGAACTCTATACCACGCACCATAGCCTCGTAAACAATCATCATAATTGTTTCCTTTGACTTTTCCGCAGAAGAAGCTTCTTTACCTTTTGCTCTTATCATCTGCAATAATGACTTAACTGCACCCTTACCTTTTGACATCGCCTCTGCATCTACATCATCACCACGAACAGTGAGGTATGCACAGTAATATTCAAGAGGTTTATAAATCTTAAACCATGCAAGTCTTAATGATGCAATAATATATGCGGCGGCGTGTGCCTTGGGGAACATATACTGAATCTTTTTACAAGAATCAATGTACCATTCGGGAACACCATGCTCTCGCATCATTGCCTCTTGCTCGGGCTTTAACTGTTTGTTCTTTTTACGCACGTCTTCCATAATATCAAAGGCGTGTTTAGGCTCAAGACCCTTGTGAAGAAGGTAAACCATAATACTGTCACGAGTACCGATAACTTCAGAAATTGTACAAATACCCTCTTTAATAAGGTCCTGTGCATTACCAAGCCACACGGCAGTACCGTGAGAAAGACCTGCAATCTGAATAAGGTCGGCA
>JAZRFO010000267.1:0-1523 GCA_045643685.1 Acutalibacteraceae bacterium | reverse complement strand
CAGGTGGCGAAATGCCCGCTATGATACTTGCGGACTCCGTATCCCGTATGTTGCCCGGGGTTTTATCCGAGCCCGAGGGCTTTATGAGGGAAAGTCACTATTCGTCACTTCTTGAATATCCTCAGTATACAAAGCCACCCGTGTGGCACGATATGGAAGTACCGCCCGTACTGGCATCGGGTCACCACGCCAATATTAAAAAGTGGCAGAGGGAAAGGGCAATTGAACGCACTTTAGAACGCAGACCCGAGCTTTTAGAAAATGCGGAGCTTTCCAAAAAAGAAAAACAGTTTCTTGAGGAATTAAAGGCAGAAAAAAGCAAAGAGTGAAGATGTATTCACTCTGTTATTGTTCACCTTCAATAATATGTTTCTACATTTGTGGTTAATTTGCACAAATGGGAAAAGTTTTTATGGAAAAGGTTTAGTATTCCATCCGAATTATGGCTAAATGCACAAAAGGTTGGGTATTTTTCGTTGACTAAAAATAATTTGGTGATATAATATAGTAGGTGCTGAGATATACATGCACATCATTTTATTAACAATAATCTATTGAATGTGGGAGAAATATTATGTACGTTAAAGATGTAACAGTTCAGAATCAGGTTGGTCTTCATGCACGTCCTGCAACTTTCTTTATCCAGAAAGCTAACGAGTTCAAATCTTCAATCTGGCTTGAGAAAGAAGAAAGACGCGTTAATGCAAAGAGCCTTCTCGGTGTTCTTTCTCTTGGTATTATGGGTGGCACAGATATCCGCATCATTGCAGGCGGTGTTGACGAGGAACAGGCAGTTAATGCTCTTGTTGCTCTCGTTGAAAGCGGCTTTGCTGAATAATTAAATGAAGTAAAACGGTAGGGGAGCACCTTACCGTTTTTATTTTTGTATAATTATTAATAAATTGGTTATAATTGCATTTAAAATACACACATTATTCATGCAAAATGAAAATTGTCGGAATGTACAAAGTTTTTTGAAAAAGTTTGTAAAATCTGTTGACAAAAAGTGTTTTAAATGTTAAATTATTATTCGGTGCGTATGGGAGAAGTATGCCCTTTTCCTGTGCATAGCCTACTTAAATATCGGAGGTGAAAATACTTGCCAACATTTAATCAGCTCGTTCGCAGCGGAAGAGAATCTCTCGAAAAGAAGTCCAAGGCTCCTGCTTTGGGTAAAGGTCTCAACTCTAAGAAGAATGTTATGACAAATAACAACTCTCCTCAGAAGCGTGGTGTTTGTACAGTTGTTAAGACTGATACACCTAAGAAACCTAACTCAGCGCTCAGAAAACTCGCCAGAGTTCGTCTCACAAACGGAATCGAAGTTTCAGCTTACATTCCCGGCGTGGGTCACAATCTTCAGGAGCATAGCGTAGTGCTTATCCGTGGTGGTCGTGTTAAGGACCTTCCCGGTGTGCGTTACCACATCATCAGAGGTACCCTTGATGCTCAAGGTGTTGCCAACAGGATGCAGAGCCGTTCAAAATACGGTGCAAAGCGTCCCAAAGCAGGTAAGAAATAAT
>JAZRFO010000266.1:0-6367 GCA_045643685.1 Acutalibacteraceae bacterium | reverse complement strand
TTACGGTAAACTGCTTCAAATTCAGTTGTATCGCCCAGGTCGCTTTTAGAAAAAACAACACATGGCTTAATGCCCTTATCAACGGCAATTGCCGTCATTTTATCAATAACAAGAAGGCTTGGTACAGGCTCTTTTACAGATGGTACAATAATTAAAGTATCAATATTAGCAACCGGAGGTCTTATAAGGAAAATTTTCCTTTCCCCTATTTCGTCTATTGTATTTTCCTTATCTTTACGCACGGTAATTGTTACATTATCCCCTGCAAGAGGTGTAATTTTTTTCTTTCTGAACGCACCACGTGCCTTGCATTCATAAACTTCGCCGGGGGGTTCTACATAATAGAAGCCGCCGATACCTTTAATAATAACGCCCTTTTAAAATTTTTCCATACTTACTGTCCCTTTGGATTATCGGTATTTTGTTCTGTGTCATCAGGGTATTCCTGAGGTGCCGCTACATAAAGTGTAATGGCAGTTGATTTATCTACGATTGAGTCTGAAACGCTCGGTGTCTGGGCAATTACTTTTCCCTCTTTTTCATCACTTGGTAAATCAATGAATGAAACATTTGTGAAACCTGCCTCTTTTAGCTTCGTTAACGCCTCGTCACTACTAAGACCCACTACGTCAACATAGAAAGAAACAGTAAAATAACGCTCATTGGTAGCTGAAACAGGTTCTCTTGTAAAGTTCACGCTACATTCATAATAGGGTTTGTTGTTAATGTGAACCTTAATTGAAGATGATGGCGAATCACCCTTGGTTTCAATTGTATATTTATTTATTGCAGAGGTATCGATATTATTCTCTGTCACAAGCTTGTCATCAACATACAATTTAACATTAATATTACCTACTTTTTGAGGAATATCAATGGTCTTTTTAAAGATAACCTCACCTGAACTGAGAGTCAAAATAACTTTATCGCCCTCTTTTACGGGTGAATCTGCCGCGGGTGACTGAACAACAACTCTATCTTTTTCAATAGTTGAATCAACAACCTCTGTTTTACTTACAATCAACCCTTGTTTTTCAAGGATTTTTTTTGCCTGACTCAAGGTTTTACCTGAAACGTCCGGCATTTTGAAAAGTTTACCGGCATCCTCATTAGCAGAATAATAAACTGTAACATCGCTACCCGCAAAGATACTAGAACCTGCAGCAGGTTTAGTTTTAATAACTTCACCTATTTGGTATTCATCGTCATTAACAGGCTCCAAGGATACTTTAAATCCCATAGCTTCAAGGGTGTTTACCGCTTCCTGATAATTATCACCTGAAAAATCAGGTACAATCTGACCTTCACCGGAGGTCGCAATGTACAATCTTATTGTATGGCCTTTTGGTGCTTTAGTGCCTGCTTCAGGGTCTTGCTTGAATACGCATCCCTCTTTACCATCACTGAAAGGCTCGTAAGAAATTTCAAAATTGAATCGCTCGTTAAACTCTTCGTTATCTTTAATTTCATCAATATAATTCATACCAATGAAATTATCAACCTCTATTTTCTTACCAACGAAAAGAGTTGGAACGCCATCCTTAAGAAATGTTGCAATAAGAAGAATTATAAACACAAGGAATGCAAAGCCGATACCCGCAACAACACCTATAACCTTTGTGTTTACTCGTTTTTGGGGCATTACATCCTGAACCGCTTCAAAATCACCTGAGTTATACTCATCAAGTTTCATACGTACATCGGATGAGGGCGGAACGGTTTTTATAACCTGTGTTGAACCAACATCAGAACCAATTTTATCCACAAAACGTGTAGGACCATCATCCACAAAGACTGTTCTGTAATCAAATTTTATATCGGGATTACGACGCAAATCCTCAACATCCATTAAAAACTCGGCAGCAGAGCAATATCTGTCACGAGGATTTTTCTGCATAGCCTTCATGGTAATCTGTTCAAAGCCCACGGGAATATTGGGATTAATTTTACGCGGAGGTATAGCATTTTTATTAACCTGCATAAGTGCAACGGAAACTGCACTGTCAGCCTCAAAGGGTAATTTACCAGTCAACATTTCATAAAGAAGTACACCTATTGAATAGATGTCCGCTTTTTCGTCAGTAGGTTCACCCTTTGCCTGTTCAGGACTGATGTAGTGTACTGAGCCTATAGCTTTTTCAGTCATCGTTTTGGTTTCACCGTGACTGAAACGTGCAATACCGAAGTCGGCAACTTTAATTGTACCATTCTCAAGAAGCATAATGTTCTGGGGCTTGATATCCCTGTGAACAATTCCCTTGTCGTGAGCGTGTTGAAGCGCCTTGAGAATCTGATTCATAAAGAACAAAGCTTCTTTCCAATCAATGACTCCACGTTCTTCAATATACTCTTTAAGGGTAATACCCTCAATATATTCCATAACAATATACTGTAATCTGTCCCCAAAGCTAACATCAAAAACCTTTACAATGTTAGGATGGGAAAGAACCGCAATTGCTTTAGATTCATTTTTAAATCTGCGACGGAATTCCTCATTTGCAAGATACTCATCCTTAAGGACTTTTACAGCAACAATTCTATCGTCAATATTATCGTAGGCCTTATAAACAATTGCCATACCGCCGACACCGATAACATCGTGTATCTCGTATCTTCCGTCTAATCTTTTACCCACATAATTTTCCATACTTACTCTCCTTGACTGTCAGCAAACAACAGTACCGCCGTTATATTATCACGGCTACCTGCTTCAATTGCCTTTTCAACAAGTTTTTCGGCTGAAGAATCAGCGTTTTCTTTAATTATACCAAGCATTTCATCCGCTTCAAGAGAACCGCTTAATCCATCTGTACAGATGAGAATGCTTCTATCATCACCGACTTCAATCAAGTCAAATTCCACATCAACAAAACTAAGAATACCAACCGCACGGGTTATAATATTTCTGTCCGGATGGACTTTGGCTTCTTCCTCGGTTATTTTGCCTGTATCGTGTAGATACTGAACCAAAGAATGGTCTTTGGTAACAAGCTCCATAGTACTGTTAAACACATATGCTCTGCTATCGCCCACATGAGCAATAACAGCCATACCCTTAATTACCATAACTGCAACAACGGTTGTTCCCATACCTCTGAGTTCACGGTTATTCTGAGCCTCAGTAAATACGGCAGAGTTTGCCGCAGATATAGCGGAGTTAAGTAAATTCTGAGCGGTTTTAATGGTCATATTTTCGCGATAACCGCGTTTTATGGCATCAACCACTCTTTCTACACAAATTTTACTTGCAACCTGACCGCCTGAAACACCGCCCATACCGTCGCACACAACGGCCCATGCATCGCCACTTTCAAAATGTCCTGCCTGATAAGCATCCTGATTAGAATCTCTGAATGCGCCTATGTCGGTTTTAGCTGAAATTTTCACGGTGTTTCACCTCGCTTTATGGTTTAATGATTAATTTTGATTTTCTTTTATTTTCTCACGTCGCAACTGACCGCAAGAAGCATTGATATCCGAGCCTAAAGTACGCCTTATGGTAACTGCGTGACCGTCTTTTTCAAGAATTGATTTGAATAAAGTAATACTTGAATCGGAACTGCGTTCGTGACCTTTTTCAGGCACTTCGTTGGCGGGAATTAGATTTATATGACAAAGTATTCCCTTGAGACGTTTAGAAAGTTCCCTTGCACACTCTGGTGTATCATTAACACCCTTCATCATAGCGTACTCAAAGGAAATACGTCTCGAAGTTGTATCCGCATAAATTTTACAAGCCTTAAGCAGCTCGTCAATATCCCAGCTTTTATTAACGGGCATAATTTTTGAACGAATCTCGTTGTTGGGAGCGTGGAGTGAAACAGAAAGAGTTAACTGCAAACGCTCGCTTAATAAATCATATATACGCGGAACAATACCGCTTGTAGACAGGGATATATGACGCATACCGATATTAAGACCACGTTCATCACTTACAAGTTGTAAAAACCTCATAACGTTGTCGTAGTTATCAAGGGGTTCACCCATACCCATAAGAACTATACGTGAGATTCGCAAAGATAAGTCCCTTTGTGCGGTATATATTTGCCCTAAGATTTCGGACGGTGCCAGTTGACGTTTGAAACCGCCGATACCCGATGCACAAAAAGCACAACCCATTTTGCAACCCACCTGAGTAGAAACGCATATAGTGTGACCGTATTTATAATCCATAACCACACATTCAAGATACTCTCCATCAGGCAAAGAAAACAGGTATTTTACAGTATTATCATACTGCGAAACAAGTTTTTTTTCAATAGTACAAGAAAATATGACAAAATTGTCATCTAATTTTCTAATTAAATCCTTTGAGATATTGGTCATTTCATCAAAGGATTTTGCACATTTTTTATGTAACCAATCATAAATCTGAGTTGCCCTGAATTTAGGCAAACCCATATCTTTGAGTTCCTGAGACAATTCCTCAAAGTTCATTGAAACAACATCTTTTTTCATAAGTCTTACTTTCTTTCAAATACGGCAATGAAAAAGCCGTCACAATTATTTTTATGCATCATAAGTGTCAGATAGTCGCCTTCATCAATGGTACGTTCAATATGTGGCAACGCTTTGACTGAGTAAAAATCCTCGTGTTCTTTTAAAAACGCATCGCATATTTTTCGGTTTTCGTTAGGATTTACAGAGCAGGTTGAATACACAAGCCTACCACCCTTTTTGACATAATTTGATGTAGTTTCTAAAATCTTACGTTGAATAGGTAAAAGTTCTTTGATGTCATCAAGCTTTTTATATTTTATTTCAGGCTTTTTACCAATAATGCCCAATCCCGAACAAGGTACGTCACACAAAACATAATCACATTCGGGAATATCAGAATTAAATACAGTTGCGTCATTAACCATTGTTTTAACACAACCAAGACCCAGTCTGCCGGCACCGTCTTTAATAAGTTTAGTTCTTGACTCGTATATGTCACAGGAATACAAGTATCCCTTATTCCCCATATACTGAGCCAGTGTAAAGGTTTTACCACCCGGTGCGGCGCAAACATCAAGAACAACGGAATCCGCCTTTGGTGACAAGGCCTCCACACAAAGCTGCGAAGAAATATCCTCCACGTGGAAAAAACCTTTTTTATAAGTATCAAGGTCATAAACGGCTTTATATATATCTATTTCAAGAGCATTTGGTAACACTGTATTTTTTACTTTTACGCCCTCGTTTTCAAGTTGGGCTTTAAGCTCGTCTGCAGTAATTTTAACAGTATTTACTCTTATAAAAATTTTCTTTGGTTCCAAGGCAGATTTCAAAAAAGCTTCTGCATTTTCTTCACCATAGTGGTAGGACAAAAATTTTACAAACTCCTCAGGTGCAGAGTATAAAATACTGATTTTTTCAGTATTGCTTAAACCTTCCGGCAAATTAAAGCCTTCATTCCCTACTTTTCGTAAAACTGCATTTACAAGACCCGAGGCATAGTGACATTTATTGTTTTTTGTAAGTTTTACACTCTCGTTAACTGCGGCGGATATGGGGATTTTATCAGAAAAAACTATCTGATAAACACCTAAACGCAATATAACAAGAACGTCTTTCTTTAATTTATTTATAGGTTGCTGAAGATTGCGTGAAATTATGTAATCAAGGGTAATTTTACGCTCGGTTACACCGTAAACAAGGCGGGAAATAAAAGCACAATCAGTGCTGTCGGGACTATAAGCCTTAACAGCACTGTCAACGGCAAGGTTAGAATAAGCCTTATCCTTTTCAATTTTCAACAGAATTTCAAAAGCAATCTGTCGAGCAGGTTTACTCATCAGCGTCTTCTCCCTGTAAATCTGAAAATCAATCTTAAAAGTTGAGCTACACTCACAGCAAGTGCCGCTACGTAGGTCATTGCCGCAACCTTTAATACCTTTTGAGCGCCTTGTTTTTCTTCAAAAGTAAGCAGATTATTTGACTCAATAACACTTATAGCACGTCGGCTTGCATTAAACTCCACAGGAAGTGTTATAAGCTGAAAAAGAGCGGTAAATCCGAAAAATCCGATACCAATCCAAACAAGGGGTTCAAAACTTAATATAACACCTGCAAGCAATAAAGGAATTGACAAAGCCGAACCTATATTACAAACAGGTAAAATAAGGTTTCTGATTTTAATAGGTGCATAAGCTTCAGCGTGTTGAGCGGCGTGACCCGCTTCGTGACAGGCAATACCAACCGCTGCAATGGAGCAACCGTCAAAAACGCCCTCAGAAAGTCTTATAACCTTCTGTCTGGGGTCATAACTATCAGTCATATTGCCGCCGATTTTCATAATATTAACGTCCGAAATCCCGTAATATTGCAAAACCATATAAGCAGCCCTTGCACCTGTGATGCGACGGGAATTGGTTATTTTTGA
>JAZRFO010000265.1:0-6130 GCA_045643685.1 Acutalibacteraceae bacterium | reverse complement strand
CTGTAATAATTTGTAGTTGGGATGCAGATTGCGGAATTCCGAGGCGATGGTGTATGAAGATACCCCGAGGCGAGAAAAACACAATATGCACCCAAATACGAATTATTTACACTGGTAAAATCCTACCTTTTTCATCACTTTATCCAAAGTACGTTGTGAAATGCGGGTTGCAAGCTCTGCGCCCTTTTTCATACATTCTTCAAGGTATTTTTTATCGGCAATAATTTCTTTATAACGAGCCTGAATGGGTGCGAGCTCGTTAACGACCGCCTCACCTACTGCAGTTTTGAAATCGCCGTAGCCTTTGCCTTCAAATTCTTTTTCTATTTCGTCAAAGGTTTTACCTGTACAACAAGAGTAAATTGTCATAAGGTTATTTATGCCGTCCTTACCCTCGGCATATCTTACGCAAGCTTCACTGTCTGTAACGGCACTTTTGATTTTCTTCATAATGACGTTGGGTTCGTCAAGCATTGAAATGTAAGACTTGGGGTTATCGTCGGACTTACTCATTTTATGAACAGGGTCCTGAAGTGAGCAAATCTTTGCACCTGCTTTGCCGATAAAGGGTTCGGGCATTTTAAGAACGTTGCCGTAAATCATATTGAAACGGTCAACAATGTTTCTTGCAAGTTCAAGATGCTGTTTCTGGTCGGCACCGATAGGCACGAAATCCGCACCATAAACAAGGATATCTGCCGCCATAAGAACGGGATAATCAAAAAGTCCTACGGAAATATTGCCACCCAATTTCTGGCTTTTTTCTTTGAACTGAGTCATTCGTGCAGCTTCGCCAAACTGTGTATAACAGTTAAGAATCCAACCTAACTGAGCGTGGGTCGGCACGTGGCTCTGTACAAAGACTATATTTTTTTCAGGGTCGATGCCGAGTGCCAACAACAGTGCATAAAGCTCCATTGTATTCTTTTTAAGTTGCGCGGGGTTTTCACGGAATGTGGGCACTGTAATTGAGTGCAAGTCCGCAACACCGTAAAGACAGTCATAGTCCTCACACATATTTTTCCAGTTTTTAAGTGCGCCGAGGTAGTTACCCAAGGTAGGTGTACCTGTGGGCTGAATGCAACTTAAAACTATTTTCTTTCTTTCGGGGGTTGTGTTTTCCATTGTATATGTCTCCTGATATTAAATCCTGTAAATTATATTAGAAAAGACCTGTGATTTTGCCATTTTCGTCAACGTCTATACGTTCTGCAGCAGGGCTCTTGGGAAGACCGGGCATTGTCATGATATCGCCTGTAAGAACAACTATGAAGCCTGCACCTGCAGAAACCTTAAGGTTTCTTACAGTTACTCGGAAATTCTCCGGAGCACCTAATTTCAAGGGGTCATCTGAGAAACTGTACTGTGTTTTAGCAACGCAGATGGGTAAATCACCGAAGCCGTCTGCCTTGAGTGAATCAAGCTGTTTCTTGGCGTTGGTTGTGAAGTCGACACCGTCGCCACCGTAAACCTTAGTAACAATTGCTTCGATTTTTTCTTCAATTGAAGCGTTTGTATCGTAAGAATATGTAAAGTTGGAGTTATCTTCTTCCTCACAAAGGCGAACAACTTCTTTTGCAAGTTCTGTACCACCCTTGCCGCCATCTGCCCAAACAGTTGAAAGAACGGTATTTACGCCCAATTCCTTACATTTAGCAATGATGAAATCGATTTCATTATCTGTATCTGTGGGGAAACGGTTAACTGCAACAACACAGGGAAGCTTATAAACGTTTTTGATATTTGAAACGTGGCGAAGAAGGTTGGGTATACCCTTTTCAAGTGCTTCGAGATTTTCTTCACCTAACTGGTCTTTCTTAAGACCGCCATGCATTTTGAGGGCTCTTACTGTTGCAACCACAACTACTGCGGAAGGTGTAAGGTTTGCTGCACGACATTTGATGTCGAGGAATTTCTCTGCACCTAAGTCCGCACCAAAACCTGCCTC
This sequence comes from Acutalibacteraceae bacterium, assembly GCA_045643685.1. Classification (GTDB taxonomy): domain Bacteria; phylum Bacillota; class Clostridia; order Oscillospirales; family Acutalibacteraceae; genus DTU089. Next base: position 4,182 of record JAZRFO010000265.1, on the reverse strand, counting down.
GGTAATAGCATAGTCGCCTGTTGACATTGCCATTTTTGTAGCAAGAACTGTATTACAACCATGAGCAATATTAGCGAAAGGACCACCGTGAACAAATGCAGGTGTACCTTCAAGAGTCTGTACAAGGTTGGGTTTAACCGCATCAATAAGAAGGGCTGTCATAGCACCCTGAGCTTTAATATCACCGCAAGTAACGGGCTTACCACTATAATCGTAAGCAACAACTATTCTTGCAAGGCGTTCTTTAAGGTCTGTTATTGAGGTGGCAAGACAGAAAACCGCCATAATTTCACTGGCAACGGTAATATCGAAAGCATCTTCACGAGGTACACCGTTCATTTTAGCACCAAGACCGTTAATAACATTACGAAGCTGACGGTCGTTCATATCAACGCAACGTTTCCATGTAATTCTCTTAACGTCAATACCGAGAGCATTTCCCTGCTGAATGTGGTTATCAAGCATAGCAGCAAGAAGGTTGTTTGCGGCACCGATTGCGTGGAAGTCACCTGTAAAATGAAGGTTAATATCCTCCATAGGAACAACCTGAGCGTATCCGCCACCTGCGGCACCGCCCTTGATACCGAAAACAGGACCTAAAGAAGGCTCACGCAAAGCTACGGTTGTTTTATAACCTAAAAGGTTCATAGCATCTGCAAGACCGATTGTTGTAGTAGTTTTACCCTCACCTGCAGGTGTCGGAGTAATAGCTGTTACAAGTATAAGCTTACCCTCTTTTTTACATTCCTTGATATAGGATAAGTCAATTTTTGCTTTATATCTGCCGTAGGGTTCAAGATAATCGTCACCCACGCCCACCTTAGCGGCAATTTCGCCAATGGATTTCATTTTACAACTCTGTGCAATTTCAATGTCTGTAAGATAAGCCATAATCATTTCTCCTCAGATATATTTAATTTATCACGGCACAAATCTTTGAAAAACTCAAAATTTTCTTCACCGCAAATTTCAATGTTAAACATAAGCTGCCCCTGATATTCGTCAAATAATTTTTGCTTTGCTTTGGGGTTGCTTGTTTTTTCTATTTTTTCCATAAGTTCATTAAAGGACTCATAAATAAAGCCTTTTATGATTTTATCCTTACGACCCAGAATATCCTCCAACTGCTCCGTAGGTGTGTGTCCCTCAAAACGCCAGTAGGGTTCAACCTTCTGAAGATTTTCAGTACTCGAAATCAAATCCTTTAAGGATTGGAAAAACACCTGTGGATGCTTGGTGGTATTAACGTTATGAGCCGCGTTAGAACCTATTTTAATATTTTTTATTACAAAGTTATTTGTAGCGGTTACCAATAACTCGTGTTTCAACATTTTCCTTGTAACGGGAATTGAAGAAACTATTTTTTGTAATTCTATTCTTTCGTCCCTGTCATACTCACGGGGTCGGAAAACATAGCCCTGTTCTTCCTGTTTTTTCTTCTTTTTAAAAAACATAATTAATATACAACCTTTACCTTGATACCGCTTGAATAATAACTGCTTCGTGTTGAGCCGTTATATGCTCTTACAGTATAAATATATGTAACACCCTTCTTTGCGGTTTTATCAATAAACGTTGAGGTAGCACCACCATTAACTGTACCAACATTCACCCAACTGCCGTTAAGAGTTTTACGATAGATATAATAACCCTTGGCACCGCTTACAGTGTTATACTTCACTTTAACACCCGCAGATGTGCTCTGGGAAGACGAAATCTTAGGTGTTGTTAAGAACAATGACGTTACACCTACAGTATCGTAATAACTAGTGTAACTGCCACTGACAGCTTTGACTGTGTAGGTGTATTTTTGACCGCTTTTAACGGATTTATCAGTATAAGAAAGGGTTGAACCACTTTTTAGTGTGGCAATTCTTGTCCAACTGCCCGAGGAGTTTTTACGGTAAACGTAATAGCCTGAGGCTCCAGCACATTTATTCCACGATACCTTAACACCCGCACCTACATTAGCTGCTTTAACCTGAGGGGTTGCGAGGGATTTAATAGGTGTACCCGATGTTTCGTAAGCGCTGTAGGTACCATCACAAACCGCTCTTACAGTGTAACTGTATGTTGAGCCACGATTTGTAGTAAGGTCAGTATATGACTTTTTACTGCCGTTCACTTCGTTGAGTAATGCCCAACCCGATGTTGAAGTTTTGCGGTAAACTCGGTATGAAGTTGCATTTTCAACCGTATTCCACTTCACCACAACACCGCTTGTATTATTGGCTACTGTAAACTCAGGTGTTTTAACATAGACAACGCTGACTCCGTTGGGGTCATAACTACTTGCAGCAACTCCATCGTGGGCTATTACTGTATACAAATAATTCTGACCGCTTTGTGCGGTTTTATCGAAATATGACGTGCTTTTAGCAGAAAAATATCCAAGTCTTGTCCAGGATGTGTCGGTGGGTAATTTTCTGTAAACAAAGTAACGTGTAGCACCTGCTACTGCATTCCAACTGACGTTGACTCCGCCTATTTTGTTGGTAGCGGACTTAAGCTTTGGTGCTTTAACGTAATGACAGGTAATACCACTTTTATCAAAATGCTTATAACCCGAATAATAACAAACCTCAATAGCATAGGTATTATCCGCATTATTAAGTGCCTTGGTATCTACATAGCTTGTTTCATCAACATCATCACTGGTAACATACGCGATTTTTTCCCATCCGGTACTATTTTTGCGATATATGTTATAATACGAAACCGCCGGAGAAAAACTCCATTTTAAAATTACACCGTCACGGCTATTGGATGCACTTAAAAGTTCGGACGATGCAGTGTAATTCACGCCAAACATTTTAGCGTAACTTTCACCCGCAGAGCCAACGGGAACATGTAAAGTAAACCTGTCGTTCACATAACAGATTGTAAAGGCATCCACACCGAAGCCCGTAAGGTTTGCATAGGTTTCAAAATTCAGTTCGTCAATATACGAATATGAAATACCCTTGTAATCGAGCATTTCTTTAAGACCTGCGTAATCGTATCCGTAAACAAAACCAAAAGCACAGAAGCCCAGATATTCAACAGATGAGGGAAGTTGAACATTTCTTAAAGAATCGCAAGAAAGGAATGCACTATCGTAAATCTCTTTGACACCGTTTTCAATCATTAAGCTTTCAAGTTTCTGACAACCTGCAAAAGCCATATTTTTGATTGATTTAATGCGTGAGGGAATAGTTATTGAGGTAATGGGACAATTAAGAAAAGCGTATTTGCCAATGGATGTAACAGACGATGGGAAGCTAAAGCCTACCCATTTATCACCTGTGTAGTTTTCGGGAGCCACCACAACAAGCTCGGTCATATCCTTGGAGTAGAGATTACCCTTATAGCTTTTGTAATAAGGATTAGAAGAAGAAACCGTAAATGCTTTTATAGGTGAGCCGGTAAAAATATTAGCATCAACATCACGCATCTTTGCAGGGATATTGAAGTTTTCTATTGCGGTATAGGCAAATGCACCCTCACCTACAAACTCAATAGTTGAAGGAAGCGTAACCTCTTTAAGTTTAATCTCCCCGGCAAAAGCATTGGACATAATACTCTTTACGCCCTCTTCGATTGTAAGCTTAGTAATATAATAACCTGCACTTTGCTGTGCGGCGAACCAATCATCTTCTGTACCGTTTGGCATATAGCCATTACCCCATATTCTGAGAGAGGCTCCCTCCGTACTATTGGGGTTATATGTATAGGACCAATAAAGTATACCGAATCTGGATGCGGACGTATCCTGCATTGTACCCTTAATGGTAACATCACCGCTTGCGGCATTTGCCGAAACAGCTATAGATGAAAGCATAGTAAAAACCAAAACAAAGGAAATTACAGATATCAAAATTCTTCGTTTCATAGCAAACCTCCGCATTATAGTATATATTGTAATATTATACTTTTATTAAAAGAAAATGTCAATAAAAAGCAACGAGTGTGTCACAGGAAAAAGGAGAAATTTTAACCTTTAGCAACACACTCGTTTTATTTAGGAATTTATTTGATTTTTGCTACTGTCAAACACTCTTTCTCATAAGAGCAATTAATTTTATCGCCCGATTTTATTTCCCCTTTCAGATATTTTTCGGCTAAGGCATCCACAATTTCCGATGTAACAACGCGTCTTAAGGGTCTGGCTCCATAAACTGGGTCATACCCCTTTTCACTTAG
>JAZRFO010000264.1:0-6485 GCA_045643685.1 Acutalibacteraceae bacterium | reverse complement strand
ACAACGCCGGATAAATCTGACGACTAAGGGTGTAAGGTTTTATCCGACGTTTGCTTTTTTATAGAGGTGTTTTATTGTGACAACTATACTTCTCATTGTAATTTATATTGCATTTATAGGTCTTGGGGTTCCGGATTCTCTCATCGGTTCTGCATGGCCTGCTATTCATACAGAAATGGATATACCTGTTGAAGCAGTAAGTGTTCTCACATTTCTCATTTCCGGTTGCACTGTGTTATCAAGTATGTTCAGTGCAAGAATTCTCAATAAACTTGGAACTGCTAAGGTTACAGCTTTCAGTACAGCTATGACTGCGGTGGCTTTGTTTGGTTTCTCTGCTTCTCCATCCTTTTGGTTTATGATACCATTGGCCGTTGTTCTCGGTCTTGGTGCAGGTGCTATAGATTCAGGCCTTAATAATTATGTGGCGCTTCACTTTAAAGCAAGTCATATGAATTTTCTTCATTGTTTTTATGGTGTGGGAGTATCTCTCAGCCCTTACCTTATGTCCCAGGCGTTAAGCAACTTAGGTTGGCGTGGTGGCTACCGCTACGCTTTTTATGTGCAGTTGGTTATTGCTATCTTGCTGATTGTGTCCGTTCCTTTGTGGAAAAAGACCTCTTCAGCTGAAGAAGCAGAAGAGGAAAAAGGCATAAACCTAACTCTTTTACAGATGGCTAAAAAGGCGGAAGTGCGACAGGTATGGGTTATTATGCTTGTTACCAATGCAATTGAATATGCTTGCGGTGTATGGGGAAGTACATATCTTGTAGAAGAAAAAGGCTTTGAGATAAAGTATGGCGCACTTGCGCTGACAATATATTATGTTGGTATGTCAATCGGACGTGTCGTTTCCGGTTTGCTTGCTAATAAAATCAGCACATGGAAGCGTATTGGCATAGGTTGTGCTATTCTTGCTCCCGCCATTACAATTATGCTTCTACCCTTGCACGGTGCAGTTACTGTGGTTGGCTTGTTCTTTGTAGGTTTGGGTAATGGTTCTATTTACCCCAATATGATACATCTGACACCACACAATTTCGGAAAAGAAGTATCACAATCAATTATGGGCTCACAGATAGCTTTTGCCTACATTGGTGTTATGTTAGCGCCACCTATGGTCAGTCTTATAAGCGGACTGTTTGGCATAAAGATATATCCTGTTCTGCTTGCAGTACTCTATGTGATAATGGTTGTAGCTCTTAAGTGCTTTATAAATCGATTGAAAAAGCAAGGTAAATATAATCGAAATATCTGAAGGACGGTTGAACTATGAAAAACAATGATAAATTTGATATAAATAGTTTCAGTTCTCCTGATGTTTTCTATGCTCCTGTGTACGTCTGGGTCTGGAATGACATCTGCACTAAAGAAATTATAGATGCAGAACTTCTTGAAATGCAAAATCTTGGCATGCGGGCGTTTTATATTCTTCCTGAACCAAAGGATTTTCGTCCTGATAGTATGCCAACAAACCTTACCCCTGACTATCTTTCAGAGGAATACTTTGAGCTTTGTGCCTATGCCATAGAAAAGGCAAAATCCCTTGGTATGAATTGTTGGATTTATGATGAAGGCGGTTGGCCCTCAGGAGGCGCATGCGGAAAAGTTATGAAGGCTCATCCCGAATATGCCCGACAGACGCTGGAATTTTACGAGAGTTCTTTTTCTGCAGGAGATGTGTATAAAAAAACAACACCCGATATTCTTGCCACTTTTTTGAATGACACGGAAATGATTAAACAGGGTTACGTGTTTTCCGAAGATACTGTTGTAACCGAGTATATTGCAGAAAAAGGCAACTCGGATTATCCGGATTTGCTCAAAAGGGAAGCAACGGAATATTTTATTAAAATTACTCACGAAAAATATGCTGAATCTTTGAAGAATGAGCTTGGTGAAACCGTTACAGCAGTATTCACAGACGAGCCGAAAGCACCTGCAGGAGCTTTCAATAAAGAGTTAGCGGAGAAATATGAAGCTATATATGGTGAATCAATATTACCGCATCTGCCACTTATTGCAGAAAGAATAGCGACCACAGAAGAAAATGTTCATATATTACACCGTTGGTATGATTTATGTAGCCGTATGTTCTGCAAGAATTTTCTTCTCCCTTGCAAAAAATGGGCAAATGAAAATGGTATTGCTTTTACAGGACATCTGGATAAAGACCATAATCCTCGTGGTTGTATGGAGGGTGGCGGAAACTTTAATCTGATGCGTGCTCTCAGATGCTTTGATATACCGGGAATTGATATTATATGGCGTCAGCTTTATCCTGAAAACAAAATAACAACCAAGAATGATATGAATGGTTACAACGGTTTCTTCCAGAGATATGCTTCGTCTGCTGCGGCACAAAATGGCACGAAACTTGCAATGAGTGAAATTTTCGGTGTAGCAGGAGCGGGGATTACTTACGATATAATGCGATATACCGTAGGCTATCAGGCCGTGCGTGGAATAAACATTTTCAATCCGTTTAATTTTCCGCTTGGTCGCAAAGGTCAGCTTCTTGCACAGGAACTACCGATTTTTACGGAAAATCAGGTGTTTTGTCGTTATCTTGGTCAGTTCAATCGTTATATGGAACGCCTCTCATATATATCTTCTCTCGGAGAGCGTGTTTGCGAAACAGGACTTTATTATCCCGTTTCTGATTTTCAAGGCGGTTTAAAAGCCGAGATTATGGAAAAAGAATTTGATGCTCTCGGCAGAACTCTTGAAGATATGATGGTGGATTTTGATATAATTGACGATGATGTTATACAGGATGCAGAAATAACTGATGAAGGCTCTATGAACCTTGGCAGGGCAAAATACAAACACATTATAATTCCCAAAGGCGCTTACGTTCCCGATGCCACACAAAAAGCATTGAATAGTTTTATGGAACGTGGTGGCAGAGTTTCTTATGAGCTTACCAATCTCACTCCCGTAATCAAAGTTGAGGGTAGTGGATTACGCGCAATGCACAGAAAGCTAGAGAATGCAGAAATTTTCTGTCTGTTCAGAGAAACAGGGGAGAATGGTGATTATCATATCCATTTGCCCTCATCAAAGGGTTATCTTCTTCATTTGGAAAATGGTAAATTACAGTATTTACAAACTGAAAATGGTGTTCTGAAACTCTCACTCCAGATAGGTGAAACGGCTGTAATGTTGCTGACAGAGGAAAATCTGACTGCAGAAAAGAGAAATGAATTGAAAGCAAAATTCGAAATTGAGAATGACTTTCTGTTTTGTAAAGAAACTGAACTTATTTGTAATGATGAAGGCTTTGGGAATATAGAACATTTTAATAAAGCAATTCCTGTTACTTTAGGTGATTGGTCTTATTTAATTGGTAGCGCTTACTCAGGTAGCGGTGATTATGAAACAACATTTACACTCCCTACCGAAAAAGTAGGCAAGGAAGGCGAAATTAACCTTGGTGATGTTCATTTCGTGGCTTCTGTATATCTCAATAACCAGTTTTTAGGAACATCTTTAACTGCTCCGTACATCTTTAAAATACCTGACGGTTTGCTTGATAAAGAGAATAAACTGAAAATAGTTGTAACCAATACATCAGCAAACTGGTATATACACACCGATTATTTTGATAAGTGGAATACAAAAGAATTATCTGAGTATTTTGATGGTGAAAAGGAGTTTGCAAAGGACTTTGTATCAGGTGGGTTATACGGACCTGTTGTGCTATATACAGAATGAAATTCGGTGTTCTGAAGAATAATTTATAAAAAATATGCCCCTCTTTTTGAGGGTAATTCTATAAGGTGATAAAATGATAAGCTTTAAACAAAACAACGAGATTCCATACGATGATAAAGACTTAATGGAAGAAAATTCTTTTATAGGTGCCCCAATTGAAACAACTCCCATTCCGGTTTTTAGTGAAATAAAAGATAAACTTCCTCAACCTGTATGGGAAAATCACAAGGATTACCTTGATTGCTATTGGAAGGTATGGGAGATTGCATTTAAGAATCTCTATCAACCTAAAGAAGATACAGGCTTTATCACAAACTACATTGATGCTGCATTTAATGGTTGTATTTTTATGTGGGACTCTGCATTTATGCTTATGTTCGGAAAATATGCCGACAGAATTTTCAAATTCCAGAAAACCTTTGATAATTTTTATTCCCATCAACATAAGGATGGATTTATCTGCCGTCAGATTGAAGAAGACACAGGTAACGATGTTTTTGCCCGTCACGACCCTGCATCAACAGGCCCCGAGGTTATGACCTGGTGCGAATGGGAATATTATCTCAATTTCGGCGATAAAGAAAGATTGGCAAGAGTATTTCCTTGTCTTGTGGCATATCATCAATGGATGCAGGAGCATTTCACCTGGCGTGATGGTACATATTTCTCCTCGGGATATGGTTGCGGAATGGATAACTGCCCGAGACTTGATGAAAAATATCACGTTTGTTACAGTCATGGTCATATGGTATGGGTAGATGCCTGTATGCAGGAGCTTAATGCTTGTAATCTCCTTATAAAAATGGCAAAGGAATTGGGACGAGAAGAATTTATCCCTGAACTCCAACAGGAAAGCGAACATCTTTTTAAGGTTATAAATGAAAAACTCTGGGACGAAAAGACACAATTTTATTACGACCTTAAAAATGACGATACATTTAACGGAGTTAAGCATATAGGTGCTTTCTGGGCGCTTCTTGCCAAATGTGTTCCCGAAAACAGAAAAGAAAGCTTTATTGCCCATCTTAATAACGAGCAGGAATTTAAAACAGAGCATAGAGTTCCAACTCTTTCAAAGGACCACCCCGAATATAACGAAAAAGGCGGTTATTGGTGCGGTTCTGTCTGGGCGCCAACCAACTATATGGTTTTAAAGGGTCTTGACGCTTATGAAAAATATGACCTTTCCTATGAAATTGCCTACACTGACCTTGATGCAGTAGTAAGTGTATTTAAAGACACGGGAACTGTTTTTGAGAATTACTCACCCGAAAAAATTGATGGCAAATTTATGAAGGGTAGCCCGTCTTTACCCGATTTTGTTGGTTGGACGGGAATTATCCCCATTTCAATTATGTTTGAATATGTTTTCGGCATAAAACCGGATGCAGCAAACAACAAAATCACCTGGCACATAAATTGCCTTGAAAAGCACGGAATTGAAAAATATCCCTTTGGCACAGAGGGTGAATTAACCCTTATCTGCGAAAAAAGAAATTCTCCCGAAGAAAAACCAAACGTAACAATAAAATCCAACGTACCTGTTACAGTTGAAATTATCTGGGGAGATAATAAAGAGATATTAGATATATAAGACAAAATTTACCTGAAATTTTGCGGTGTTGTTTTATAGCGCAAACGAATTTGAAGAACCATACCCATCAGTTTACAGGTGGGTATGGTTCTTGTTTCTTAATTAAATTTTTACTTAAAATACAAGTATCGTTGATATTTGCTGACATTATGTGGTATAATAACTATAAAATGGGAGGGATCAGAATGACTGGGTGCGTAAAAAACAGGATTTTGGAAATTGACCCTTATTTAGCGCCGTTTGAAAATGATATCAATTTGAGAACAGAGTTTTTTATTAAAAAAAGAAAAGAACTTTTGGGCAACTGCAAAAAGATAAAAAATTTCGCTAATGGTCATAAGTATTTCGGTTTTCATCGTACGCGTACGGGCTGGGTTTACCGAGAGTGGGCACCCGCCGCTGATGAAATGTACCTCACAGGAGATTTTAATAACTGGGACATTTATAGTTGTCCTATGACTAAACTTGATAACGGTGTTTTTGAAGTGCATCTTAAGGGTAAAAATGCTCTTAACATCGGGGAAAAAGTGCAGACTATTGTCGTAAACTCGGGTAAAATACTGCGCCGTATTCCGCTTTATGCTACACGTGTTGTACAAGACCCTCAAACATATTTATGGTGTGCCGAGATTGAAAATGCGGATGAAAAATTCCCGTGGACGGATAAGGGTTTTGTACCGGAAAATACGCCTTTTATTTATGAATGTCATATAGGTATGGCACAAGAAAAGGGTGAGGTTGGTACATATAAAGAATTTACCGACAATATTCTACCAAGAATTAAAGAACTTGGATACAATACAATACAGATTATGGCCATTATGGAACACCCGTATTATGGCTCATTCGGATATCAGGTTTCTAACTTTTTTGCGCCCTCGTCGCGCTATGGTAGTAGCAGAGAATTAAAAGAACTTATAAATACTGCCCATGAGATGGGTATTGCCGTTTTGTTGGATGTTGTGCATTCTCATGCGGTAAAGAATACCAACGAGGGGCTAAACGAGTTTGACGGAACGGTATATCAGTTCTTCCACGAAGGCGAAAAGGGTAATCATAGTGCCTGGGGAACCAAGCTTTTCAATTACGCCAAGAACGAAGTATTACATTTTCTGCTTTCAAACCTTAAATATTGGATGGAAGAATATCATTTCGATGGTTTACGTTTCTACGC
>JAZRFO010000263.1:0-18673 GCA_045643685.1 Acutalibacteraceae bacterium | reverse complement strand
ACTCAAGAAGTGCACTTACGCTATAGGTTCCGTCACCATTGTAAGCGTACTCAATAGCCGCAGAGGCTTCATTCTGAATATGTCCGGTAACCTCACGAACATTTGAACTAAAAAAAGTGAAATTGGAAATTGCTTCGGAATTAATGTCCTCCAAAACGGGCAAAACAGCATGACGGATTTTATTTCTTGTATAATCGTCGCATAAATTCGTACTGTCAGTAACAAATTGAAGGTTGTTTTCGAAACAATAGCCTTCAATTTCTTTGCGAGTACAATAAATCAATGGTCTTATTATATTGCCCCTTATAGGTGGGATTCCTCCGCCACCTTTGATGGTTGAGCCCCTTGCAATGTTAAATAACACAGTTTCGGCATTATCATTGGCGTTATGCGCAGTGGCAATTTTGGTATTACAGTCTGCCAAACTATAGAAGAAGTCATATCTTAAATGTCTGCCACATTCTTCAACACTCTCACCGTTTTCTTTTGCTCTTTTCACACAATCAACACTATGAAGTTTAAAATCAACATCGAGTTTTTCGCAGAAATTACGTGCAAACTCTACGTCACGCAAAGCTTCTTCGCCACGGATTCCGTGGTTAACGTGGGCACCGACAATTTCGTAATCAAATTCATTCTTTATTGAGTTAAGAATATGTAATAAGCAAACTGAATCTGCACCGCCAGAAAAACCCACAACTACTTTTGTGGTGTCTTGTAACATTGAAAAATCACTGATGGCTTTCAAAACTTTGTTTTTTACAGAAAAAGTAAAATTATTCATCTCTATACTCCAAAGTTGAGAACAATGTATACTGAGCATCCCAATGAAGTTTTACTCTTTCAGTTGCGCCATGTCGGTTTTTAGCAATATCAACGTCGGCCTGTGTCATATCGATTTCATCCGCATTCTGAGCACTGTTCTTATAGTATCCCTCGCGGTATAACATCATAACAATATCAGCGTCCTGCTCAATTGAACCTGAATCTCGAAGGTCAGAAAGCATAGGTCTGTTTGAAGATTTACCATTCTTTTCGGGTCCTCGGGAAAGCTGAGCACAAACAACAACAGGAATCTTTAAATCCTTAGCGAGCATCTTAAGGCTTCGTGTAATTTCCGTAACTTCCTGTACTCGGTTTTCTTTCTTCTTTGCAGATTCCATAAGACCAAGATAGTCAATAATAATACAATCAACGTCCTTAGCACGTTTAATTTTAGATTTAATTTCAGGAACAGTAATAGAAGCCGTATCATCAAAATACAGATTGCATCTTGTTAATCTGTCAGTAGCCTCCGCAAGACGTACCCATTCCTCAGATGAAATATCACCTGAACGGAGTTTATTGGACTCTACCCTCGCCTCGGTTGAAAGCACACGGGCCGCCAACTGCTCATTTGACATTTCCAAGGAAAAGAAAATAACCTTTTTACCAGTCATAGAAACGTTACGTGCAATATTGAGTGCAAAACTTGTTTTACCCATAGCAGGACGAGCACCGATTAATATAAGGTCAGAGCGGTTAAGTCCAGAGGTAATTTCGTCAATCTTGGAAAAGCCCATGGGAATACCCTTGAATTCCTCCGCATTTTCTGACGTGATATTAACAAGATTGGGGTAAACCTCCGCAGAAATAACATCACTCAATCGTTGAAGTGAACCTGTGGTTTTACCTTTTCTGATGTCATAAATCTTCTGCTCGGCAGCATCAAGAATTTTATCCGCTTCTGCACCACCGTCTACTGCAGAATCAATAGTTTCCTTTGAAATGGTAATAAGAGAACGAAGGAAATGCTTTTCTCTTACAATTTTACAGTAATTTTCAACGTTAGCAGCAGAGGGAACAATTTGCGCAAGTTGAAAAAGATAATTCTTGCCGTTTTCCATATCAAAGGAACTGTCGGAACTGAGTTTATCAAGAATAGTAAGAGCATCTATTCGCGAACCGAGTGTATCAAGAATTACAATTGCCTCCATAATGGATTTGTGTTGGGGCAAATAGAAATAATCGGGCTTGATATGTGAAAGAACCACACTTACACACTCGGGGTTAATTAACACAGAACCGATAACAGCCTGTTCCGTTTCAAGGCTATATGGCAAGTTAATATTATCAAATGTCTGAAGACCTTTATCAGCCATAATCGTATTCCTTTACAATTTATTTATGCTTCAGTAACCTGAACTTTAAAATCAGCAGTAACCTGGGGGTGAAGTCTTACCTGAGCGTTATAAGTGCCGAATGCTTTAATATCATCAACTGATATTTTACGTTTATCAACCTTAACAGAAAATTTAGTTGAAACAACGTTTGCAATTTCCTTAGCGGTTACAGAACCGAAAAGCTTACCATTTGCACCGCCCTTTGCTTTAATAACAACAGTTTGTCCGTTGATTTTTGAAGCAAAATTCTTAGCAGCCTTTAATTCTTCATCTGCTTTGAATTTTTCAGATGACTCTTTGTTTTTAAGTTCAGACATAAGCTGAGCATTCAATTCTGCCGCAAGACCTCTGGGGAAAAGGAAATTACGTGCGTAACCCTCGGAAACGCTTACTTTTTCACCTTTTTTTCCAAGACCTTTTACATCGCTTTTTAATAAAACTTCCATTATTTGTTACCTCCGATAGAAAGTTATTTATTTGATTTATACTGCTCAATAGCATTTAAGAGCAAAATTTTTGCATTATCAAGGCTTGAGCTTTTAACCTGTGCCGCCGCCATTGTGTTGTGGCCTCCACCACCAAGAATTTCCATAATAAGTTGAACATTTTCTTCGCCCAAAGAACGAGCGGAAATCTGTACCTTGCCGACGCTCAGTTTGGAAAGGACAAAAGATGCTCTCACGCCATCAATGGACAACATATCGTCAGCCGCAGAGGAAGTAATAATACGTAGATTTTTACTATCTGCAGAAGTGGTACTTATCATAAACCCATCGTGGATTTCACCATTTGAAACGATCTGATTTTTAAGCTCCGACATTTCGGAATCAATTGAGAAGAGTTTCTTAACTGCAACAGTATCAGCATCATTATCACGTAAGAAACCGGCAGCCTCAAATGTTCTTTGTGAAGTTCTTAAAACATAATCCTTTGTATCAAGGACAATACCGGACAAAAGCGCGGTTGAAATCACAGATGGAATATTATCAAGAATAGTTGAGTACTGAATCAATTCAGTTACCATTTCACAAGAGGATGAAGAAGATGGGGACGTATAAATAACCTCCGCATCATCAATATAATCGTCTGAACGTCTGTGATGGTCGATAACAACAACGGCACCTGCCAAAGTATATAAATCAGGTTCATCAAGCAAAGCTTGTCTATGAGTATCAACAACAATAACTAGTGTATCGTCATCACAGGAATCAAGCGCATTATTTATGGATGTGAAGTGCTTATAGCCATTGTTGTTAGCCAAAGTAACTAATGGTGAAGCAAGGGTTGTTTTATTATCAACAACAACCTGTGCGTTAACACCATTTGCCTCGCAGAAAAACTGCATACCCATTGCGGCGCCGATAGCATCATAATCAGAATATTTATGACCCATAATATAAACTTTATCGTATTGCTTGATAAGAGTTGAAATATTAGCCGCTGTTCTGCGGGGTGAAACACGGGAACTATCATTTGCCCTGTTTAAAACACCACCAAAGTAAATATATCCTTCATCCGTATGTACAGCCGCTTGGTCACCACCCCTACCCAAAGACATATCAAGGGCTTTTCGGGCTTTGGTTTCACATTCGGCAAACGAGGTACCGCTACCCACACCTATTGAAAGTGTGGCATTAACAGGATTGTCGTCATAAGTGTAGTTACGAACCTTGTTGAGAACAGAAAATTTATTTTCACACAAATTATCTAAATTGCGTTTTTCACCCATTACAAGGAAATTGCCATTAGCAATTTTTTTGAAAATAACACCTTCACCTTTAAGCCATTCTTCAATCAGACTTTCTATACCACCGGAAACCATAGCAAATTTACTATCAGTAAGGCTACGGGAGAGCTCCTCGATATTATCTACGAGCATTAGCATAACAAAGGGTCTTGAAAAATAATATTCCTTCGAAATATTCTTAAGATACGTATCGTCAAATAAATACACGCACATAAGATTATTCTCAACAACGGAAAAAGCAGTGAACTTTTTATCAGAAAACTGTGCATCCGAAACTTTTTCTTCAGCAATTTTCGAGAAAGAAAAATCCTCAAAAAAATCGTTCATTGTAAGATTTTTAATCTCATAACCCTCAACAATGTCATCACAAAATTGCTTGTTGTACCATAAAATGTTGCCGGATTTATCACAAACAACAGCCGAAAGAGGAAACTCTGAATTACTGCTATTTATATCAGGAAACAAAGACTCAGAAAGATGTTTAACATATTTCTTTGTGTTTTTGAACACAAAAAACGTGTAAACGAGCTGTGAAGCAAGAACCACAACAAAAACTATACCGAAGCAAATTGCAACTTTATAATCGAAATAACTGCTTAAAAGCGTAAAGATTAAAAGCAATGCTACAGCAATAAAACCAACAGGATTTTGCCTTAAATAAGCTTTAAACTTCATTTTTTACCCCCCATCGGGATTTTAATACGAGAAAAATTAAACTCTCATAAGAACAGGTAATATCATCGGACTTCTTTTTGTTCTTTCATACATAAGACGTGATATTTCGTCCTTTAATTTAGTGTTCATAGCGTTAAGGTCATAGCTGTAAGGCGGGAAACTGTCGATTACGTGCATAGAAAGTGCAACCGCCTCTTTCATAAGAAGCTCCGCCTCTTTAACGTAAACGAAGCCTTTGGAAAGAACCTCGGGACCAGAAAGAAGTTCACCTGAAGCACCATCAATAGTGGCAGCAATAATGATTATACCGTCCTGACCTAAGTGAAGTCTTTCCTTCATAACACGTGTACCTACGTCACCAACACCATAACCGTCAACGTAAATCTTACCGTTTGCAACGGTACCCGAAACACTCATTGAGCGTTCACTTAAGGAAACCTCATAGCCATTATCAGCTATAAGAATATTGTGGGGGTCAATACCCACACTTTCAGCAACTCTTGCGTGATAGCGAAGATGCTTTTGCTCACCGTGAACAGGAATAAAATAACGAGGTTTAACAAGGGAGAGCATAATCTTAAGTTCTTCCTGACAAGCGTGACCTGAAACGTGCACGTCATACATTTTTTCGTAAATTACCCTTGCGCCAAGACGCATCAAATCATTTATTACGCGGTAAACAGTTTTTTCGTTACCGGGAATGGGTCTTGCAGAAATTATCACACAATCGTTATAACCAATGCTTACTTTTCTATGGTTACCCGATGCCATTCTTGACAATGCAGACATAGGTTCGCCCTGACTACCTGTAGTAATAATTACAAGTTGCTCGTCAGTATATTTCTTTACCTCGTCAATACCGATAAGGGTACCATCAGGAATATTAACGTACCCCAACTCGGAAGCAATGGCAACAACATTTTCAAGGCTTCTGCCCGAAAGTGCAACCTTTCGCCCTGTATTTGCGGCTATGTCAATAATCTGTTGTACACGGTGAATATTGGAAGCGAAGGTGGCTATAATAATTCGCCTGTTCCCTGCTTGTGTAAACAGGTTACGGAAGGTTTCACCAACCTTACTTTCACTTTGAGTATAACCGGGTTGTTCTGCATTAGTTGAGTCAGAAAGCAAACATAATACACCTTCGTTACCGAGCTCTGCAAATCTTGACAAATCAATAATACCGCCGTCAATGGGGCTTGTGTCAATTTTAAAGTCACCGGTCTGTACAACGATACCCGCATCGCATTTGATTGCAAGAGCAACTGCGTCGGGAATTGAATGGTTAACTTTTATAAACTCAACGTTAAAGTCACCAAGATTTATTTCATCCCCGGCCTTAACAACATGGATAACAACTTCGTGTTCAAGCTTATGCTCTGAAAGTTTACCTTGTATAAGACCCGCAGTAAGAAGTGTTGCATAAACAGGAATATTAACTTTTTTTAGGAGATAACAAAGGGCGCCAATATGGTCCTCGTGTCCATGGGTAATCAGGATACCCTTTAATTTGTCAGCATTTCGCTCAACAAAAGTAAAATCGGGAATTACAAAATCTACGCCCAACTGGTCGGACTCAGGGAATGCGAGACCGCAATCTACAATAAGCATTGACTTGCCGTATTCGTAACAAGTCATATTTTTACCAACCTCGTTAATACCACCAAGGAAGGAAATCTTAACCGGGGTAGTATTTACAGGCGGAGTAACCTTTGAGTACAAAGCGCCCTGTTTTTTAGTTGTTCCACTTTTCTTTTTGGTCTGTTTATTCTGTTTCTGAGATTTATCGACCTTTTTGTTTTCTGCTGTTTTTTTATCTACAGGAATATTCTGCTTAGTTGATTTAGATTTTTTTGCACTTTCTTTTTTCTTACTGTTTGTTTTAGTTGTTTTTTTCTTCCCTTGAGAAGAGTTTTTATTCTTAGTTTCTTTTGTCATAATCATCACCTGAATAATCAATAAAAATTAAGTATCCGAATTATATGTAACGCCGACTTAACAAGACGGCACAATACGCTATTTTACTAATTATATATAATACTATTAATTAGCAATAATGTCAATAGTTATAAAAACCATGCTCGGTTATTAAGTGAGTAAGTTTTTCTATGATTTCCGATGCGGCCTCTACAGAATGAGCCTTTGCCTTTATGCAAACAGTTCCCCTTTGTGTTTCGTTAATTTTAACACTGTTTATTCCGTCTTTATAAGAAATTTCATCTTTATTGAAATCAATTTTATTATCTTGTGATAAATCCGCAGCAAGTATCTTCAGCTGACAACAATTATCAATACTCTTTTCTGCAACGTAAAATTTAGGCAAACCCTCTACTACTTCTTTTAAACTTAGGTTTTCCTCAACCAAGATTTTTATTATATAAAAGCTTAACAAAACACTATCACGCTCAAAGATATTATTAAAATTCCCCATATCTTTTTTACGTTGATAAAACGAAACAATTTCAAGTAGTTTTGTATAAGGGTAAACAATACCCTCGCTTTGGGCGGACACCTTAGTCCCCCTTGGATTAATATTAAAAATTACTCGCTTTTCACTGGTTTTAACACCGATTTTTACTACCGCTAACTCTGCAACATTAAGAATTCTTTTATTATCACAATAAAAAACAGGTGTAAAATTAATTGGTTCGGTAAATAACTTTGTCAAATTCTGTATATACATCCTCTGCATTCCGTGAATCTGACGAATATTTTTGCAATCCTCTTTGCTACATCTCGGTATATCACCCGATGCAATCACACTTTTGATATTATAAAAATCCGACCTTGTAAGTTCAGTTTCGCCATTTTTAAAAAGACTGATTACAGTACCATTGTCGTTACCACTTATAAAAGCTCCGCAATCAAGCTCACAAAAATTCATAAAATACTGCAACGACGAAAAAAACGAGTTACCAAAATCATAACAAGTAGCACCCGTTGTTATTAATCCACCCAAAAATGCAAGTTTTAAAGCCGTTGAGTTCAGTTCACCGTCACTTGCCACGGCAATTCTCGGCATATCAAAACACACTCCTGTTGCAGCACCTAAGAGTGCTGCTTTTTCGGGTGTATAGCCATAAAACCCATCCGTAGAGTTATTGGCATCTATCCTGTAATTAACAAGAGTGCTATTGTATTCATCAACTTTGGAAAAAGCACGGATAAAACTGTGATTTTCTACAATTGCATCCTCGCCAACAGTAACATCGTGACACAAAACAGACCCGCTAAAAACAACGCTGTTTCTTCTTAAGACAACATTATCGGAAAGGAGCGAACCTTCAATATGACACCCTGACGAAATATAAGTGTTTTCACCCAAAAAGCTCTTTCTTACCTGGGAGTTCTGAGCGATTAAGCTACCATCGGAAATGACTGTGCAAGGACCTATAACGCACCCTTTTTCAATTTGTACATCATCGCCTAAATAAACCGGAGGAATCAACACAAAATCACCCTCAGGAATGTTAGACGAAACATAAATTCCTTGTGCCACTTCGGGTAATCGATAAGAGATTTTACCCGTGAGCGCATCGCAGCAAAACTCCTTGTATTTCAAGGGATTATCAATGATTTTAACATAATTGTTGTAAACTTTTTCACTCTTAATTTTACTGAAAACACCTGTAAAATCGTCGTTAGTTTCAAGCAAAAACTTCAATAAATTTTCACTTTTTATAACGCATAAAAACGCCGTTTTTTCGGAGTTCAAAACTAATATATCATCATTGCTTTTATCAATAAAATCTTCAATATCATAGTCATTGAAATACACGTCCGAAAACGTTATAACGACCTTTTCTTCAGGGTGTTTTTCGAGTAATATTTTTAATCTTTTAAGCGCTGAATCATACTCGGAAGCATATTTTTTCGAGGGAATCTCAATGACTTTCTTGAATGATTTCAAAACGTTGTTATCCCACAAAACACAATTCAAGGTTGTGTCAAAAAAAGGAATTTCACACACTGTATTGACCCCGAAACACTCTTTTAATGTTTTATTAAACCTTTCAATAATCACCGCAACCATCAAGCGACCCCCGAAAATAAAAAAATATAATTTATATCTTTAAAATGTTCCAAAAATATGTTAATATGTAAAAAACTTTTAAAGGAATTTATTTATGAAAAAAGTAGAGATTTTCACAGACGGTGCCTGTAGCGGTAACCCGGGTCCCGGTGGCTGGGGTGCAATATTAAGATATAATGGTGTAGAAAAAGAACTTAGTGGCGGTGCAAGTGACACAACCAACAACAGAATGGAATTAAGTGCTGTTATTTTCGCATTAAAGGCCCTGAAAATGCCTTGTGAGGTATCAGTCACAACGGACTCCAAATACGTTTACGAATCAATAACAAAAGGTTGGGTCTATTCCTGGCAGAAAAACGGTTGGCGTAAAGCCGATAAAAAACCTGCACTAAACGTTGATTTATGGACTGAATTGCTCGAATTACTCAGTAAACATCAGGTCACGTTTAATTGGGTCAAGGGACATAACGAACACCCCGAAAACGAGCGTTGCGACCGCCTTGCAGTAGCAGAATGTGAGAAATACAAATAAAAAAACTTGCTTCAGAATTTCACTTTCTGAAGCAAGTTTTATTTTATTTAAAATCTTTCAAAAACATAAAATATTCGGGTGCGTGAAACTTAGGGAGCATTGTGGGATTTAATGCAAACAGGTGTTTATCCATTTCACCACCGTCTGTTTCAAGACGGTATGCGTTAAAGTAAATTTCACCGTCACCGCTTTTAATTTTATCCAAAGGGAAAGATACCGTTGCGGTATAGCCCTTATCTGACTTTTCAACTTCACTTTTTACAAAGCAATCATCTACAAAGTGAATATCAAGAATCGGCTCATTATTTTCGTCAAAGCCGTGATTCACCATTTCGGCTACCATAAGGTCATTTTGGGGACTTATTTCAATCTCATAATAGACCTTACGCTTAGGGTCAGAGCCTATTAAAACCTCACAGGCATCCCCCTCCGAATGTATTTTATTGTAGCCTGAATGGGGACAATAAAATTTTGTGTTTTCTGCAACAAAAGTGAATGTAACAACACCGTCTTTTTCTGAAATACCAACGGTTGTTTTATATGTAGCGGGACTACCGTCACGGCAGTTTTTTAATTCATATAACATAACAACTTACCTTATTTGTTTTCAGCGGCAATTCGCTTAAGACCCTGGAAACCGATTTTAACGCTGTCATAGGGGTCTTTATCGTAACAAAGGTCCTGTTCAATAACAATATACTTAACGCCGATTTCTTTACATGTACGGTAACAAGCGCCAAAATCAATATTGCCCGTGCCACATTCAGCGAAACGCTGTTGATTATTAACAATACGCATATCTTTGAAATGGCAGACATCTACCCTACCTGCAAGTTTTTTCATATAATCTGCAGGGTTAACACCGCCCACCTGCATCCAATATGTATCGGGAATAAATTGAAGTTTGGGACATTCTTCTATAAGTCTTTCAAAAGTACGCTTGCCGTCATAAACCTCGAACTCAAGAGCGTGGTTATGGTAGCAAAGTTTTTTACCCTTTGCTTCCATCTTTTCGGCTATTTCATTACATTTCACTATAAAGCCGGTTACACCCTCGGCTGATTCGTGAACATTACCTGGCATCGCACCTATACCGATATTGTCGCAATGAATAAGGTCGTGCTCGTGAATGAGCGCATCCAAATCGTTTTTCATACGGTCGTAAGGCTTGTGAGTAACACAAACGTCCATTTTATATTTATCAACAAGTTCCGCAACAATTTCAGGATGAATATCACCTATTGCGGAAATCTGGATAACATTACAGCCTATATAATCAAGAAATTTAAGGGTAGTTTCAAAATCCTCTGCATTTTTGCATTTATCGCGTAATGTAAAAAGTTGAACACCAAGTTTAATATCTGACATAAAAACACCTCCGTATTTACAAATATTTTACCACACTTTTCTTTAATGTAAAGAGTTTAGTGAATATAGTCAACAAAATTTTTCTACAATACTTGATTTATTTTTTACAAGTATTATAATATTGTAAAGAAATTATTTTTATTACCCTAGGGTATGAAAGGAATATTATGGCTAAATATCTTATTGTAAATGCAGATGACTACGGTATGTGTAACGCGGCTAATGAAGCCGTTAACGAGCTTTTCCTCGGCGGTTGGCTTAAATCCGCAACCATTATGATGCCCTGTCCCACAGCGGCAGATGCTGTTGAATTCTCAAAGGCACATCCCGAATATGCAATCGGTGTACATACAACACTCACAAGTGAATGGGGCAAATACCGTTGGAAACCCCTTACAGACGGTAAAACACTTATTGACGAAGAAGGCTTTATGTGGCACGAAAGTGACCAGGTTGAAAAGAACGCTTCTAATGAAGATATTGAAAAAGAAGTTCGCGCACAGATTGACCTTGCTCACAGTATGGGTATGAAACCCTCCCACGTTGACAACCATATGGGTTCACTTTATGGTCACTATACAGGTAGACTTGGCCTTTCAAAACTTGCTCTTAAAATTTGCGGTTCATACGGCTATGCTTACAGACTTTATGTAAAGCACGACAAAAGAATCTGCCCCAACGGCACACCCTACATTGCTTATGCAGCAGTAACACTTCTTTCAAAGCATTGGGGTAAAAAATACAACGTTATCATCCCCGATTATCTTCTTTTCCCGGATTGGAACGACGATATGCGCGTAAGCTACGAAGTTTACCGCGACACAATCCTTAAAATCTGGACTAACATTCCCGAAAACGGCGTTACAGAGACCTTCATTCATCCTTCTGTTGAATGTGATGAGCTTAAGGGTATCACAGGCAGATGGCAGGACAGAGTTTGGGAATACGAACTTATGAAAGACCCCTATGTTCACCAGTATCTCAAAGATAACGGTGTTGAACTTATAAGCTACCGCGAACTCATTAAAATGAAGGGCGGCACAGTTAAAGGTTAATTGACTAATCCCCGCTTTTGGCGGGGATTTTTTATATATAAAATACTTGAATTTTTGAATTATATATGGTATTATATTGCAAATGCGTTGAGCAAGAGAGTAAAAGTTAATTGATGTCACAGAGAGATGTGCCTTGGCTGTAAGCACGTTACGGATATTTTCTTTGAAGTTCACTTGTGAGCATCGCGGCTGAAACCAAGTAGGTTGCGACGGGTGTAACCGTTATATTACAAAAGAGTGTTTGCTCTGGAGCAAAAATTAGGGTGGTACCGCGGAGTTTGTCTTCGTCCCTTTTGGGATGGGGGCTTTTTTATTTTCTGTCGCCATCTTCACATACTCTATCATTTTATTGAAAGGATTGAAAAAAATGCTCGAAAAAGCACAGCAATTAAAATTGCAGTTCGAGGAAAAGGTAAACACTGCAAAAACTCCTGCAGACCTTGAACACTTAAGAATTGAATTCCTCGGCAAAAAAGGTGCAGTTGCTTCACTTATGAGTGAACTCAGAAATGTACCCAACGACCAGAAAAAAGAAGCCGGTCAGATTATCAACGAAGTAAAACAATTCGTTGAAAACACTATCAAAGAAAAGAACATTGAACTTCAGAAGTTTGAGGAAGAACGTCTTATTAATGCGGCTGAGGATTATGACGTTACTTTCCCCATAACTGAGGAAAAGGGTTCATACCACCCCATTACTCTTGTTCAGCGTGAGCTTGAGGATATCTTCGCAGCAATGGGCTTCTCTATCGAAGATTACGATGAAATCGTTGACGACTACCACTGCTTTGAGGCTCTTAATATTCCCAAGCATCACCCCGCTCGTGATATGCAGGATACTTACTACCTCAGCACAAATCAGTTGCTTAAAACACATACTTCTGCCGCACAGAATGCTATTCTTAAAAAATACACTCCCGAGCTTGAGGCAGACCGCCCCATCCGTGTTATTTTCCCCGGCAGATGCTTCAGAAACGAAAAAATTGATGCTTGTCACGAAAACACATTCTTCCAGATGGAAGGCGTTATGGTTGACAAGGATATTTCAATTTCCAACCTTATCTACTTTATGAAAACTATGCTTTCAGAAGTATTCCAGCAGGATATTACCGTTAGACTTCGTCCTGGTTTCTTCCCCTTCGTTGAACCCGGTTTCGAGCTTGATATTCAGTGTACTATCTGTGGTGGTAAGGGTTGCCCCTCTTGTAAAGATTCAGGTTGGCTTGAGCTTTGCCCCTGTGGTATGATTCACCCCAACGTACTTATTGCAGGTGGTCTTGACCCCGAAAAATACACAGGTTTCGCATTCGGTCTCGGTCTTACAAGACTTGCTATGATGCGTTACGGTATCAAGGATATCCGTGTATTTAACTCTTGTAACCTTAAATCTCTTTCACAGTTTGAAAACGCGACTTTCACATCACCCGAAAAGGAGGTCAAATAAATGTTTGTTTCAATCAATTGGATAAAAGAATATGTTGACCTTGAGGGTCTTGACATAAAAAGCATTATTAACAGTTTCACTCTTGCAACTGCAGAGGTTGAAGATATCATTGTTAAAGGCGAAGATTTAAAAGACGTTGTTGTTGGTGAAATTCTTTCAATCGAAAATCACCCCAACTCCAAAAAACTCCATCTTCTTAAAGTTGATGGCGGCGACAGAATTTATGACGTTGTTTGCGGTGCACCCAATGTCCGCGAAAATATGAAAATAGCCTTCGTTAAAGCAGGTGGACGAGTACCCGCAGGCGAAATCACAAAAGCAACAGTAGCAGGTTTCGAATCTGAAGGTATGTGTTGTTCTGCATTTGAACTTGGTCTTTCCGATGACAAATCAGGGCTTATGGAAATTGATGTAGACGCACCCAACGGTACTGATCTTAAAGACATCTACCCCATCGACGATATTATTTTCGAAGTGGATAACAAATCACTTACAAACCGTCCTGACCTTTGGGGTCACTATGGTATTGCACGTGAATTTGCAGCACTTACAGACCGAGAATTAAAACCCCTCCCCTTATCAGACTTAGCTTATGACGGTGATGAAAAAATCAACGTTAAAGTTAACCGTCCTGACTTGGTTTACCGTTATTCTTGCGTAAAGATGGATAACATCACAAAGAACGTTAGTCCTATGTCTTTACAGATAAGACTTTACTACTGCGGTATGAGAGGAATTAATCTTCTTGCCGACCTTACAAACTACATTATGCTTGAAATGGGTCAACCTACTCACGCATTTGATGCTAACAAGATTGACGAAATTGTTGTTGACACACCCAAAGAGGATTGCAAATTCGTAACTCTTGACAACACAGAGCGCGATATCACAACTGACACACTTCTTATCCAGAACGGCTCAACACCCGTTGCAATTGCAGGTATTATGTGCGGTCTTGATTCAGAAATCGTTGGTGATACAGATGCAGTTGTACTTGAATGTGCAAACTTTGACGGTATCAGCGTAAGAAAATCATCTTCAAGACTCGGTCTTCGTACAGATGCTTCTGCAAGATACGAAAAGATGCTTGACCCTGAAATGACTGTTACTGCTGCAAAACGTTTTGCTTACCTTCTTAAATCAATTGACGAAGGTGCAAGAGTTGCTTCACAACTTACAGACGAATACGTAAGAAAATATCCCGAAATCACCATTTCATTTGATAAAGCCTATGTTGACAAATACACAGGTATTGACATCAGTGAAGAAAGAATTGTAAAAACCCTTAAGGCTCTCGGCTTTGAAGTTACAAAGAATGAAAACGATTTCACAGTTAAAGTTCCTTCATACAGAGCAACCAAGGATGTTACAATTAAGGCTGATATCATTGAGGAAATCACAAGAATTTACGGTTATGATAACTTCAGTATCATCACCACAAAGAGCCCCCTTAAGCCTGTTAAGAGTGCTCCTGTTCGTTCCGAAAGCAACGAAATCAAAGACATTCTTGTTAAACACTACGATCTCCACGAAGTTCATTCATACATCTGGGGTGACGTAAGAAAATACAAAAAACTCGGTATTGAAGTTGAAGAAAATGTTAAAATTCTCAACATTGAAAGCTCCGATAACGGTACAATACGTAACTCAATGATCCCCACACTTTTACTTGCTGCGTCCGAAAACAAGGATTTTGCAGAAAACTATGGTATCTTTGAAATCGGCAGAATCGTTAAGGGACTCAAAGAAGACGGCACAGCAAATGAACGCCGCAGTTTAGGTATTGTTCTTTACGACAAAAACGCTACTGAGAAAGACTTGTTCTTCAAGGGTCTTACAATAGTTAACAATATCTTCACTCAGATTAAGCACAAAGCACCCGTGCTCAAGAAGGTTGCTCCCCTTCACGCTTGGCAGCATCCCAAGAACACCGCTCTTATTTCCTGCGACGGTGTTGAAATGGGTATTATCAATACACTTCATCCTACTAATGCTACTAAAGTTGACAAGGTAGCCAAGGTTGTATGTATTGAAATTGACATTGATGATTTCATTAGCGTAAACGGTGCTAATATCGCTTTCACAGAGCCTTCAACACAGCAGTCAACTTATTATGACCTCTCACTTATAATGAAAGAGGGCAAAACCTTTGCAGACCTTAGCGAGTGTTGGAATAAACTCGGTCTCACAGAGCTTGAAAACGTTAAAGTTATTGACACTTATGACAATGGCGAGATCAAGAGCATAACAGTCCGTCTTATTTTCTCATCCAAAGAAAGAACACTTGAAATGGATGAAGTACAGGCTTGGATTGACGAAATCCTTAAGAACCTTAAGGAAATCGGCATTGAACTCAGAGCATAATTTATCCAAACTTAATAAATTATTGTTGTAATTTTTATAACTTTAGTTTATAATAGTAATATAGTTTTAGGAGGTGTATTTATGACAGATAAAACAATCCAATTCACAATCAGTGATGACCATGAAAAAGAGATGCGTGAGATTCTTGTATCAGTTTATAATTCTTTAGTTGAAAAGGGTTACAATCCTACCAGTCAGCTTGTAGGTTATATACTGTCTGAAGACCCCACCTACATCACTACCCATAACAATGCAAGAAGCCTTATCAGAAAAATTGACCGTGACGAACTTCTCCAGGTTCTTCTTAAGTCATATCTTCTTAACTAAGGTATTTTAAATTAAGGAGTGTTTAGTTTGGCTGATACTCAGACAAGTTTTCTTACCTACAAAGGTAAACCCCTCGTTCGTAAGGGTAACACAATTTACTATGGTAATATGAGTGACCCCTTTGTTATAATGCTTTCCGTTGCTTCTACTCACGAGGTTCACGGTGTTAAAATTGCCGACAAGGTTATTGTTCAGCTTTTGAATACCGACCCCAATATCAATCCTCTCGAAGCAATCGTAAAAAGAACCGAAAAGAACGGTATGTATGCCGCAATTGATATAGCATCAATCTGGCTCCAGAGAGCATTAAAAGCAGAATAAAAATCAACCGTCCGAGTGATTTTCTCGGACGGTTATTTTTTATTTATGTGCTTTGAATTCAGCATATATAAGATGTGGGTTGCAGGAAACTCTTAAAGGGAACATACTGTAACCAATTCCCCTACTTAACACAAGTTGGGTATCGACCATTTTATAAAGTCCCTCGGTATATGGCGGAAAATAAACTTGGTCGGGTGCCATTATAGCTTTACCGAACAACGTAATCTGCCCGCCATGAGCATGGCCCGAAAAAACCAAATCAAAATTATATTTATAATAAACCGATAATGTTTCAGGATGATGCGCCAAAAGTACATTTAATTCTTCGTCATTTATATTAAGGTCATTGCATAAAATTTCTGTTCTTTGAAAATCCTGTTCGTAACCACCATAAAAATATGGGTCATCAATACCATGGAGATAGAAATAATCTCCTGATTCATTGAGTATTTTAACAGAAGAATTTCTTAAAACCGTAACACCCATATCAGTTAATCCGCCTATAAGACGGTTGAACTCATTCTCATCGGAACGCCAAACATTGGATTCATGGTTACCGGGAACATAATATACAGGTGCAATTTCACAAAGTTTCCGAGTGAATTCCAAGGCTATATCCACATCAGGATGTTTGGAGTCAATATGGTCACCTGTTATTACAATAATATCGGGTTGCCACTCATTTAGACTGTTTATAATCTGTTTATCCACAATGGAAGAAGTACGATTATGGTAATCGGATATGTGTGCTATCAGATAGTTATGAAAGCTTTCAGGAATTTTATCGTTGAAAATGTGAATTTGTTGCACTTCGACGGCGAAATTACCTATCAACAGAAAAACTGTTGTACATACAACAATAAGTGACGTAATACTTAAAGCAATTTTTTTAATTAGTCGTTGTTTCTTCAAAGTATTTCACCGTTTTCAATAGCGGTAATCTGGTCTACACGACGCTGGTGTCTGCCACCTTCAAATCCGGTGTTAATAAACACATCAACGAGTTCACAAGCAAGACCAGCACCGATAACACGAGCTCCCATACAAAGCACGTTTGCATCATTGTGCATTCTTGTAAACTTAGCACTGAAGAAATCTGAACAACAAGCAGCTCTGATACCTTTAACTTTATTCGCAGCCATAGAGATACCAATACCTGTACCACAACAAAGAACAGCCATATCTGCTTCACCACTTGTAACCTTAAGACAAGCAGTTTGTGCAAATTTAGCATAATCTACAGATGCAGTTGAATCAGTGCCACAATCTATGTACTCAACACCTTTTTCATCAAGGTAAGCCTTAATTTCTTCTTTAAGAGGGAAACCTGCATGGTCTGACGCTAAAACTAACATAATTAAACAACCTTTCAATTATTATTTTTCTTTTTTAATTCACGCTCCGCTTGTGAAAGACGGAGATAATTCGGCAAAACATCGTTTGCATCAAGAAGTTCTACAGAACCATCCGCTGACTTCTGTGCAGCTATCAAAGCAACGTTTGCTGCACTTTGATAACATATTGATGCAGGAGCCATTGAAACATTACTGAGTTTATCAAAAAGTTTATTGTAAGTTACCCTTGCACCATCACCTATAAGAACAATGGGCTTAGTTATCTCTTTAAGTTTGTCATACAACTCATCGATTGTAATAGCTTCATCGGGTGAAATTCTATTAAAACCCTCTGCACAATCAAACCGTGCAGTATAAACCTGATTGCAACGGGCATCCATAACTGCAACTGCACAACAACCTGTATATTCAAGGGGTTTAGCAATAACTTCAAGTGTTGAAATTGCCGCACATTTTTTAGACAAGGGTTGCGCGATACCTTTAATAGCAGCAACACCTATACGCACTCCTGTAAAAGAACCGGGACCGTTTGATATTGCAAACAAATCAATATCGTTAACAGAAACACCTGCGGATTTAAGGGTATTTTCTACCATAGGCAAAAGTGTCTGACTGTGAGTAAGACCTGTATTTGAAAAATTAAGAGAAAGAATTTTACCGTCACAGTAAACCGCGGCACTTGCTGCAGTAGCAGAACTGTCAACGCCAAGAATCTTCATAAACACTGTCACCACTCATTCTTAAAATACGGCTATCGTCATTTTCACCGCGTAAAAATTCAATTCTGATTAATTTGTCCTCAGGAAGGGCATTTTCAATATTTTCACTCCACTCAACCGCGAGAACACCACCCCAATCAAGGTAATCATAAAAACCCGTGGAACATAAATCCTCAAAAGTGGAAATTCTATACATATCGAAATGATATAAATTTCTTAGTCCCCTGTATTCGTGAACAAGAGCAAAGGTGGGGCTTGAAACATCCGTTTCAATTCCCATACCACGTGCAAGTCCCGCAGTAAAACGGGTTTTACCCATACCAAGACCGCCAAAATACGCTATGGTTTCGCCACCTGTAAGAACTTTGCCAAGAAGTTCTGCAAAAGCCTCGGTCTGCTGGGGAGAATTTGAAATAACCTCTACCATAAATACCTCAAAAAAAGTAAAACACTTGAAATAAAAAACTAATATATGTATAATAACAATATTACTTGTTAAAATCAAGGGGGCAATGCCTTGAAAAAAATATTTTCCCTTTCGAAACGTTTTATATCAGAAACCAACAAAACA
>JAZRFO010000262.1:0-5498 GCA_045643685.1 Acutalibacteraceae bacterium | reverse complement strand
TGTTGTGGGCATATTTGCTACTTCGATGTAGTAGGGTACGCCATTTTCAACAAGCTTCTTTGCTTCGTCCATATTGATTTCATTCTGTGTAGCGCAAGGCATAGCAACGTCAACTTTTACGCCCCAGGGTTTCTGACCTGCGTGGAATTCAACACCGAATTTATCAGCATAATCCTGAACCTTGTCGCGACCTGATGCACGCATTTCAAGCATAAAGTTGATTTTTTCTTCTGTTACGATACCGTCTTTATCGTAAACGTAGCCGTCGGGACCTGAAATTGTAACAGCTTTACCGCCAAGCTCTGCAATTTTCTTTGCGGCACCCCAAGCAACGTTACCGAAGCCTGAAAGAGCGAATGTCTTGCCTTTAATGTCTTCGCCGAAATGTTTGAACATTTCAACTGCGTAGTATGTAGCACCGTAGCCTGTTGCTTCGGGTCTGATAAGAGAACCGCCGTATGAAAGACCTTTACCTGTAAGTACACCATTTTCGAATGCACCGCGGATTCTTCTGTACTGACCGTAGAGGTAACCGATTTCTCTTGCACCTACGCCGATATCACCTGCGGGAACGTCAACGTCGGGACCGATGTGTCTGTAAAGCTCAGTCATAAATGCCTGCCAGAAACGAAGGATTTCTGCATCACTCTTACCTCTGGGGTCAAAGTCGGAACCACCTTTACCGCCACCGATGGGGAGACCTGTGAGGCTGTTTTTGAAAGTCTGCTCGAAAGCAAGGAATTTCATAATACCTATGTAAACTGAAGGATGGAAACGAAGACCGCCCTTATAAGGACCGATAGCACCGTTAAACTGCACACGGTAACCTGTGTTAACCTGAACCTTGCCGTTATCGTCAACCCATGTAACACGGAAAGTAATCTGTCTTTCGGGTTCAACCATTCTTTCAAGTAAAGCAGCTGATTCGTATTCGGGATGCTGGTCAATGACAGGAGCGAGAGAATTTAATACCTCGGTAACTGTCTGAACAAACTCGGGTTCGTTGGCGTGCTTTTTAGCAACCAAGTCAATTGTGTTCTGAATATAACTCATTTATATATACACTCCTCTTTAGGTGTTGTAACAACGATGAATTCGAAAAAAATACACAAAAATTGATAATGTTGTACAAGACATCTAATTTTATGTTGTATATTTTATACTATGAAAAGTCAAATTGCAATAAAATTATGGTCCTGTATACAAAGATTGTAAGTATAGACAAAAATGGATATTTATACAAATCGGTTTTTTTGCAAAAAGTAAAAGAGAAAGTGGTGAATAGAAATTCACATTGTTTTTTGTTTAACAAACACAAGGTTTTTTGTTGGGTTATAGTGTTGTTTTGGTAGTAAATACTAATTTTTATGCTTAATTTTTGAGTAGTATGATGGTGTTTAAACTTGTTGTTTTTTATTGAAAAAAACCGGGCTATTATGATAAAATAATATAAAATTTCAGCGGGGTGATATTATGGAAAAATATCTTATAAATCCTAATCAAAAAATCTCAAAAATTAATAAAGATATTTACGGCACTTTCTCGGAGCATCTGGGCAGATGTATCTACGAGGGTGTTTTCGTTGGTGAGGATTCACCCATACCCAATGTTAACGGTATGCGTAAGGACGTAGTAGGGGCACTTAAGGAAATGGGGCTTCCCGTACTTCGTTGGCCCGGCGGTTGCTTTGCAGATGAATACCATTGGAAAGATGGTATTGGTCCCAAGGAAACCCGTAAAAAAATGATTAATACTCATTGGGGCGGTGTTGTTGAAGATAACTCTTTCGGCACACACGAATTCTTTGAGCTTTGTGAGCAGTTGGGTTGCGATGCTTACGTTAACGGCAATATGGGTAGTGGTACCGTTCAGGAAATGAGCGAATGGATTGAATATATGACCTTTGACGGTCTTTCACCTATGAGTGAGCTTCGTAAAAAGAATGGCAGAGAAAAGCCTTGGAAGGTTAAATATTTCGGTGTAGGTAATGAAAACTGGGGTTGTGGCGGTAATATGCATCCCGATTACTATGCACACGAGTATCGCCGTTATCAGACCTATGTGCGCGATTATGACTGGAATAACCGTATTTACAGAATAGCCTGTGGTGCAAGTGACTTTAATTATAACTGGACCGATGAGGTTATGCGCATTGCGGGTAACAGAATGAACGGCATATCCCTTCATTATTATACACTTCCCGGCGATTGGGGTAAGAAGGGTAAGGCTACTGAATATACCGATGAGGAATATTACACAACAATTGCCAAAGCCTACAGAATGGATGAGCTTCTTCGTCGTCATACCGAGATTATGAACAGATATGACCCTGACAAACACGTTGACTTAATTGTTGACGAATGGGGTACATGGTACGATGTTGAGGAGGGCACAAATCCCGGATTTTTATATCAGCAAAGCACGGTTCGTGACGCTCTTGTTGCTGGTATAACTCTCAATATTTTCAATAAGCATTCCGATAGAGTAAGAATGGCTAATATTGCACAGACTGTAAACGTGCTTCAATCTGTAATTCTTACTGATGGTGAGGATATGCTCCTTACACCTACATATCACATTTTCAGAATGTTCAAATCCCACGCTGAAAATACACTTCTTGGTAGTTACATCACCTCCGATTACCTTGAGGACAATAAAAAGACACCCACTCTTACCGAGAGTGCGTCTATTGACGAAAATGGTACAATTGTTTCTACAATTTCCAACGCTTCTCTTACTGAAAACCACGAAGTTAAATGTCAGGTAGCGGATTTTGACGTAACAGAAGTTAAAGCAGAAATTGTCAGCGGTAACGCAAGGGATTACAATACTTTTGAAAATAAAGAAGTTGTTAAAACTGTTGAATTTACTGATTTTACACTTACAAACGACGGTTTCATTGCCAATATTCCGCCCTGTAGCGTAGTTAAATTTATTATTAAATAATGGTTCAAGAGTGTAAGAAATGCCTTCTGTACGAAAGTGCAGAAGGCGATATCTTAAATGATATTAAAGAAAAAATTGCCAAACTTCCCGAGAGCGATAAGGTCGGTGAAGACGAGTACGAAAAACGTCTTGGTTTTTGCAAGGATTGTGATAATCTTATTTCTGGGGTTTGTATGAAATGCGGTTGCTACGTTGAGTTTCGTGCGGCTTTCAAAAAGCAAAAATGTCCCAACGTAAAGGACAGAAAGTGGTAAAATGTCAATAAAAAATAATTATAATCATACTGTTTTTGCCTGTTATTTCGGTTACGTTGTTCAGGCTATAGTCAATAATTTTGCGCCCCTTTTGTTTCTGACTTTCAGAAATGAATTTGGCATACCCCTTGAGAAGATAACATCACTTATAACAATTAACTTCTTGTTTCAGTTGGTTGTTGATGTAATTGCTGCGAAGGTGGTCGACAAAATCGGCTACCGTAAATGTATAGTGGCGGCACAGTTCTTTTCTGCTTTGGGTATTGCGGGAATGGGTTTCTTACCCAATCTCTTTTCTGACCCGTATTATGGCTTGTTGATTTCCATATTGCTATATGCGTTGGGCGGCGGTCTTATTGAGGTGCTTGTAAGCCCCATTGTAGAGGCTTGTCCCATAAAAGCTAAAAAAGCCGCAATGAGTCTGTTGCATTCCTTCTACTGTTGGGGTCACTTGTTCGTGGTGCTTTTTTCAACCCTTTTCTTTACGCTTTTTGGTATTGAAAACTGGCGTATACTCGCCGTAATCTGGGCGGTAATACCCCTTATAAACGGCTTTTATTTTATGAAAGTACCCATTGCACCCCTGACCGCAGAGGGTGAGCAAATACCCATAAAAAAGCTTTTTGGTTCAAAAACATTCTGGCTTTTTATTATCGTAATGGTTTGCGCAGGTGCATCAGAGCAGGGGATGAGCCAGTGGGCTTCAACATTTGCCGAAGCAGGTCTTAATGTTTCAAAAACCGTGGGTGACCTTGCAGGTCCGAGCCTTTTTGCCGTAACAATGGGCGTTTCAAGAGTAATTTACTCTAAAATCAGCGAAAAGGTTGACCTTACAAAGTATATGACCGCCTGTGCGGTTTTGTGCATTACCTCGTATGGTATTGCATCATTTTCAGGCAACGCGGCATTCTCTTTGGTAGGATGCGCAATGTGCGGTTTCTCCGTTGGTGTTATGTGGCCCGGTGCATTCTCACTTGCATCCGAAAAATTCCCCAAAGGCGGAACGGCAATGTTTGCATTTTTAGCCTTGGCAGGTGACTTCGGTTGCTCCTTCGGACCTACGGTAGTCGGCGTTGCAACGGATATCTTGAACGACGATATAAAACGCGGAGTATTCGCGGCAGTCATTTTCCCCATGTTACTCATCATTTCGTTGTTTCTTATGAAAAAACTTACGAAGAAAAAACAGATGATATAAAAACAACGGTTGTGAATTTTGTTCACAACCGTTGTTGATATTTTCAGAACTTTTGGATTTTTAAAGGCTTATGGAATACAGGCTTTTTTTCACCTGCATTAACCATTTCTCTTGAGAGTAAAGTGCGCATTTGTATGAGAATTTTGGCGTAATTTTCGTTGTTTACAAGGTTGTTTTTCTCACAGGGGTCATTTTTTAAGTCATAAAGAAAATCGTCATAATAATGCACCGCACGTGGCTTGTTCCAACCTGAGCCCATAGCCTTTGCCGAATATTTCCAGTCCTTTGTACGAACGGCACGACCGATGTGCGATTCGCTTATCTGAACGAAAACACAATCTCTTTCGGGTACGTCAGTTTTATTTACAGGTAGAATATTGCCCGAGTATCCCTCCGGAACTTCGATACCTGCAAGGTCGAGCATTGTAGGGGGTAAGTCTATAAGACTTGCGAGGCAACCGAGGGTTTCTTTTTTGTTTATAGCGCCACCTCCGAATACAAGGGGAGTATGAATGCTTGACTCGTGGCAACTGCGTTTGTATTCAAAGTTACGTGTTTTAAAATGACAACCGTGGTCGCTTGTGTAAATAATAACCGTGTTATCATAAATTCCCTTTTCTTTTAAGGTGTTTACAAGTTTACCCACGTTTTCATCAAGTCTGTTTATAGCGGCTATGTAATCGGGATATTCCTCGTTATAATCACCTTTAAGAAAACTTAAGTCTTCGGGTATGGGATAATCGCGGTATTTTTCCACACTTTCTTTAGGACCTTCAAAATGACCTCTGTCATTCTGGTGATGGGGCTCAAGCTGAGAAATAAACATAAAGAAAGGCTTTTCATCCTGATGATTGTTTATGTATTCAAGAGCAAAATCGTTTATGCAATCGGCTCTGTAGCCTGTAAAGTCAATTTTGTTGCCGTTTTCGTCAAATACATAGCCATCGTAGCCGTGAGAGGTGAATTCTAAAACATCGGCTGCACGCCAGTATTTGTAGCCACCCTGTTTTTCTCGGGGAATA
This sequence comes from Acutalibacteraceae bacterium, assembly GCA_045643685.1. Classification (GTDB taxonomy): domain Bacteria; phylum Bacillota; class Clostridia; order Oscillospirales; family Acutalibacteraceae; genus DTU089. The sequence goes on along the minus strand of JAZRFO010000262.1, from coordinate 78 downwards.
GCGGTTTTTTCGCAATGAAAACCAATGCCCGGAGCACGGTCCGACGCTAAATGCCACTTACCTATATAGGCGGTATCG
>JAZRFO010000261.1:0-3310 GCA_045643685.1 Acutalibacteraceae bacterium | reverse complement strand
AACCTTATTCAGCATATGAGCGGTATCGCAACTCTTACCAACGAATGTGTAAAAGAAACCGTAGGCACACCCGCTACAATTGCGGATACCCGAAAAACCCTTCCCGGTCTTCGTTCATTACAGAAATACGCGGTTACCTGTGGCGGCGGCAGAAATCACAGATACAATCTTTCTGACTGCGCAATGCTTAAGGATAACCACATTGACGCAAAGGGAGGTATTACCCCCGCGGTTAAAGCTCTCCGTGAAAAAATCGGTCACACAGTAAAAATTGAGGTTGAAACCCGTACCCTTGACGAAGTAAGAGAGGCTCTCGCTGCCGGAGCAGATATAATTATGCTCGACAATATGTCAAACGAAACTATGGCAGAAGCGGTCAAAATCGTTGACGGCAAGGCTTTACTTGAAGCCTCCGGCAACCTTACAAAAGAAAGACTCCGCAGTGTTGCTCAATTGGGTGTAGATATCCTTTCAATAGGTGCTCTTACCCACTCCGTAACAGCATTTGATATTTCTATGAGAATGAAATAAGAAAAAATAAACTCCTGCGATTTCTCGCAGGAGTTATTTTTATGTCAACTCAAACTGACCTGTATAAAGTTTGTAGTATTTTCCTTGTTGCTCAATGAGCGTATCGTGGTCGCCTTTTTCTATGATTTCACCGTTTTCAAGAACCATAATGGCGTTGGAGTTTCTTACGGTTGAAAGTCTGTGAGCAATAACGAAAACGGTTTTGCCTTCCATAAGTTTATCCATACCCTTTTCAATAAGTCGCTCGGTACGGGTGTCAATGGAGCTTGTAGCCTCGTCAAGAATAAGCACCGGTGGGTCGGCAACTGCCGCACGGGCAATGGCGAGTAACTGCCTCTGACCCTGTGAAAGGTTGGTGCCGTCGCCTGTGAGCATTGTGTTGTAGCCGTCGGGCAAACGGGAAATAAAGCTGTGAGCGTTGGCAATTTTAGCCGCTTTTACAATATCATCGTGGGTTGCGTCAAGCTTACCGTAGCGGATATTTTCTTCAACAGTGCCTGTGAAAAGGTGAGTGTCCTGTAAAACCATAGCGAGTGAACGGCGTAAATCATCTTTTTTGATTTTCTTTACATTGATGCCGTCGTAGGTGATTTTACCTTCCTGAACATCATAAAATCTGTTGATAAGGTTTGTGATGGTGGTTTTACCCGCACCTGTTGAGCCCACAAAAGCGATTTTCTGACCGGGTTTTGCGTAAAGGGAAACATTTTTAAGAACGGTCTTTTTACCATCGTAGGAGAATGTTACATCGTGGAAACGAACATCGCCCTTAAGAAGTGTGTAAGTAACACTACCATCGGCAGAGTGGGGATGTTTCCAAGCCCATGTGCCTGTTCTTTCTTCTGATTCGGTAATATTTCCGTCCTCGTCAACCTTTGCGTAAACGAGGGTAACGTAACCGTCGTCTTCTTCGGGCTTTGTGTCAATTACGTCAAAAATTCTTTCTGCACCGGCTAAAGCCGCAAGAACACTGTTCATCTGTTGTGAAACCTGAGTAATGGGGTTTGAGAACTGACGTGTGTACTGAAGGAATGAGGCGAGTGAGCCGATGGTAAGCGCACCGTTAAGACCGCCTAAGAATAAACCTGCGGCACCATCCTGATAATCGCCCAAATTAAGGATAATAAATGCACCGAGTGCTGCCGAAAGAGCGAAGTTAATGTATGAAATATTACCCATAATGGGCATAAGAATACTTGCAAAGGTATGGGCCTTTGTGGCGGCTACACGATAGTTTTCGTTGATTTTAACGAAGTCTTTTTTTGTTTCGTCCTCACGGCAGAAAACCTTAACTACCTTAAGACCCTCAATAAGCTCCTCAATATAGCCGTTTACACTACCTACTTCCATCTGTTGTTTGCGGAAATATTTTGAACTTCTGCCACCTATGAATTTAATTATCATAAGCATAATGAAAAGCATACCGATTATAAGGCAGGTAAGTGCGGGGCTGATATAGAGCATCATTGCGAAAATACCGATTGCCGTAACAAGGGAAGATATTACCTGTACAAGACCCTGACTGATAGCCTCACGCACCGTGTCAACGTCATTGGTAAAGCGGCTCATTAATTCACCGTGGGTGTGAGTGTCAAAATATTTTATGGGTAAATCCTGTAAATGGTCAAAAAGGTCACGTCTTAAAAGGTTGAGTGTTTTTTGTGAAACATTGAGCATAAGACGTGCATGAAGATACTGGGCTGCTGCACCTGCGGTGTATAATACCGCGAGAATTACGAGGTATTTTATAACCGTGCTTAAATCATTTGATTTTGTTTCAACAAGAAAACCGATTTCATTGATAATGGGGGTAAGGAAATATGTTCCCGCAATGTTTGCGAATGCTGAGAACAGAACAAGGAATATAACAATTGCAAGTAAGCCCTTGCTCTTTGCAACATAGGACAGGAGTCTGCCTATGGTTTTAAGGGGATTCTTCGGTTTTTCAAACTTCATTTTTGCACCGGGGCCGGGTTGAGGTCCGTTTTGTTTTTTAGCCATAGTTACACTCCTTTCTTATTGTTCCATTTTGCTTTCCTGTTGTGAAAGGAAAACTTCTTTGTAAATTTCGTTTCGTTCAATAAGCTCCTGGTGAGTGCCGATATCGTCAATTTTACCGTCGTCAAGGACAATTATCTTATCGGCAAACTGTATTGAGTTGATACGTTGAGCGATAATAATTTTTGTTGTGTCGGGCAAGAGGTTTTTCATTCCCTCGCGGATTTTACCGTCCGTTGCGGTGTCGACTGCACTTGTTGAGTCGTCAAGAATAAGAACCTTGGGTTTTTTGAGGATTGCTCGGGCAATACACAAACGCTGTTTCTGACCACCCGAAACGTTTACACCGCCCTGACCCAAATCTGTTTTATAGCCGTCGGGGAAGCTCATAACAAAGTCATCTGCCTGAGCGATTTTAGCAGCGGCGCGTATCTCGTCCATAGTTGCGTTTTCGTCACCCCAACGAAGGTTATCTTCAATTGTGCCTGTGAAAAGAAGGTTTGTCTGAAGCACCATTGAAACTGCGTTACGAAGGGTGTTGAGCTTGTAGTCCTTAACATTTCTGCCACCGACTAAAACCTCACCCTCGCTTACGTCATAAAGACGGGGAATAAGCTGTACAAGTGATGTTTTAGCGCTACCCGTACCGCCTAAAATACCAATGGTTTCACCTGATTTTATAGTAAGGTTAATATCCTTAAGTACGTTGTTTTCTGCCTGGTCACTGTATTTGAAGCAAACGTTTTTAAACTCAATGCCACCGTCTTTTACCGTTGCATTT